>SKGP01000011.1 GCA_007117405.1 Candidatus Woesearchaeota archaeon
ACAAAATATGTTGTTTCAACTTCTGAGTATGAATTAGAAACTATATCTTGCATAATTTTTAAAAAATTCTCTTCTTTAAGTCTCTCGCCCATGAATTTTTTTCTTACAAATTCCAAGGATGAAGGTTTAGGTGCAGGGATTACATTTATTCTTTGATTTTCCCAAATTTCTAGTTTTTCAAAAGCATGTTCAAAAAATCCTATTTCTCCTTTTGAAATTGGACAGTTTGCTTTATTTCTCCAAGTATGGTCTATAACTTCTAATTGGCAGATTACAGATTTACCGCTTTTTTCAGAAGATACTTTTATTCGTTCTCCAGGACTTATACCTAGCTCTTTAGCATCTTCAAGATTTAAAACAGCAACAAGTTGGTGTGCAGCATCAATTTCTATACTTTTTGCTTTAAACATTTTAACTATAAATGAAATAACTAATTTTGTTTTAAATACTTCTTATTTATTAGTAAGTTATAAAAATTAAAACTATTGTTTACTTGGAAAAATATTTATAATACAATTATAAATATATATATTATGAAGAAGAAAATTAACTTTGTCCATCTTGCAGACCTACATCTTGGTGGTTGGAGAGAAAAAACTATTTCGAACCTTAATTTTGAAACTTTTAGAATTGCAATTGATGAGATAATTGACCAGAAACCAGATTTTGCTATATTTGCCGGAGATATATTTAACAATGCTCTCCCACCTATAGAATTGGTCCAAAAAGTATCAGTTGAACTTTTAAAACTCAAAGAAAACAACATCCCACTTTATGTGATCGGTGGGTCCCATGATTATTCTAATACATCAAAAAGTTTCATAGAACTTTTAGATACAATTGGCGTTTTTCATGACCTTAACAAATTTAAAACTATAGGTAAAAATAAAATTGAGTTAAATTTTATAGAAGACCAATCCGGGGCAGTTTTATGTGGAGTTCTTGGAAAAAAAAATGGTCTTGATAAAAATATATATGAAAATTTATCAAAACAAAACTTATCTAAAGAAAAATTAAATATCTTCGTATTTCATGCCACATTAAATGATTTCAAACCAGACTTTATGAAGGCAGTTTCAAGTCCTGTTAAAAAATCTTATCTGCCAGAAGGGTTTGATTATTATGCAGGAGGCCATATTCACACTCACATGGAAGGAGAGTACTCTACAGGAATACTTTCATATCCAGGCCCTCTCTTTCCAAATAATTTTTCTGAAATAAAAAGAGAAAAACCCTCATACAACATTTGTGAATTTGATTTTGATAATAGAGAAATTAAAATAAAAAGAAAATTCTTGAATACTTACGAAAAGATTTTTATAAATGTTGAACTTAATATGGAAAATCCCGTTGTTGCTAAAGGAAAAATAGAAGAAAGAATTTCAAATTTAGATGTTGAAAATAAAATAGTATTGCTAGAAATTTCAGGAATTGTTGATGGAAAAACCACAGACATTTCAATAAATTCAATAGTTTCAAAATGTTATGAAAGGGGGGCTTTACAGGTTTTGAAAAATACTTATAAACTTTCAAGTTCAAAAATTCAAACATATGATATTGATAATTTGAACGAACCAGAGAAAATAGAAGAAGAAATAATTAAGAAATCTTTAGAAAATTCTAATGATAAATTAAGATACTTGGAAATAACTAAAACTTTTCTATTAACAGATTTTTCAAAAAAAGAAGATGAAAAAATTTATCAGTACGAAGAAAGAATTGGTAAAGCGTTTCAAAAAGTTTTAAATAGTTGAATATAATTACTATTATTTATGAAAAATAGTATCGAGAATATATCTGTTGATTTAAGGAATTCAAAAATACCACATATTATTGATTTATCTGGATATAATGTTAGTTCTATTGAACCCTTAGACTATTTTGCAGCAACTCTTTTATCTGAGCAAAACCCAATTCTATTTGGGCTAAAAAATGATTCTCAAGTTGATTTTAACTCTAGACTAGATATAGAAATTAACAGTGAAGAATTTGATAAAACTAAAAATAATAGTGTTTTTGAAAGTCCAAAAAGAGATTTCTTATCAATAAAATATGATGAACCAAAAAAAACTATCTACAACTTTGATAAAATAGATTTATCTCAATTATCAACTTCAAATTTGACAAACCAAAATATTAACCAAATTCAATACGGGCAAAATTTCTCAAATGAAAGAGAACCAATAAATTTAAGATATGTACCACAGAGAAGATATCAACTGGAAGATAGGCTTTTTCATCCAAATTATAATCCAAGAACTAATTCACCAAGCTTGGCAAATATATATTATAGAAGATAATTTCAATCAACTGAGAATTGTTTTACAAATTCTTCTTCCATTTCGTGCATATCTCCAGGGATAATTATGCATATTGGCTCTTTCAGTGTGTTTTTTCTATCATATTCAATTAATTTAGAAATCTGTCCATAAACTATTTTTTCATCGTCAAAACCAAGTCTAGAACATATTAATGCATCTGTTTCTTCATCAAATATTTGTGATTCCTTTTCTTCTAACTCTTCATTTTCCACCATAATTTCGGGTATTTTTAATAAGAATTCAAATGCATCAGCAGCTTTAAGGTATTTTTCTTTTCCTTTATATGCTATATCGTTTGAAGGATTTAAATCTAATAGAAATAGAGAATGAGCTCCCATTTTGAAATTGTCTAAATATACCAGATATGGAGTTCTCGGCATAAATTTCTCTGAAAAAAAAGGAATGCTTGTTATTTTTCCAAATTTGTAAAATTGAAGTCCTGTTCTAGATATAAAATTTGCTATTGATACATTATTGTAAACTTTACTTTCAACTTTTAAATGTTTTGCTCTTAACAAAAGATCTGTATGGGTTGTTGCAATAAGCGGGTCTCCAAGGACAAGAAGACACACCTCTTTCTTTCTAGCAGGAACAATAATTTTCTCTTCAATCTTTGATTCAATATCTTCCCTATCACAAATTTCTATCTCTTTTTTTAAAAATTTAGATAAATCTTCAAAATTGTCTTGGTAAAATGAAGTATAATACTCTAGAAAAACATTATCTGATTTTCTTATAATTTCAAGCATTTCAACACTAATATGCTCTTTTTTGTAGCCAATCCCTATAACATGTAACATATTTACTCTAACATCCTCAAATTTATAATGATTTTCATTTTCTATAACTACTAGTTAAAGATTATAAATAATTAACAAACATTATTAGTAATTCTAATATATGAATCAAGAATTAAATGAAATCAAAAATGAGATTGCAAACAACAAAAAAGTTAGAGTTGCAATAAATGGTTTTGGAAGAATAGGTCGAATGATATTTAGGGCGGGTTTTAATGATCCTAATATTGAATTTGTGGCAATAAATGATATTGGTGGAGTAGAATCTGCTAGGTATTTTTTAAAATATGACACAGTTCAGGGAACATTTCCACATGAAGTGAAGATTGATGGGGATTTTCTTGTGGTTGGTGATAGAAGAATAAAAATATTAAAAGAAAAAGACATAAATGCTCTTAAGTGGTCAGATTATGATATTGATGTTGTGGCAGAATGTACTGGAATATATACAAATTCAGAGCAAACTATGATTCACATTAATAATGGTGCAAAAAAAGTTGTAATCTCAGCCCCAGGAAAAGGTGAATGCTTTTATTTGGTAAGAGGAGTTAATGATGACGATTATGATGGTTCACTAATAGTTTCAAATGGTTCATGTACAACAAACTCTATGACAGCTATTGTAAATGAGATAAATAATAAGTATGGTATTGAAAAAGGTATGTTTTCAACCGTTCATTCTGTAACAGGGGACCAAAGAATACTAGATGCTGGCCACAGTGACTTTAGAAGAGGAAGAGCTGGGCCTTTTAACATAACTCCTACAAGCACAGGTGCAGCAAAATCTGTTATTATGCTTATTCCTGAACTTGAAGGTAAATTAAATGGTATTGCGTATAGAGTTCCAACTGCAACTGGAAGTGTGACGGATTTGAATATTGAACTAAAAACTTCTGTTACTAAAGATGAACTTAATGAATTTTTAAAAAAGATTTGTTCACAAAAATTAAATGGTATTGTAGAATACTGCGAAGACCCAGTTGTATCTTCAGATATTATAGGTAATTCTCATTCAGGTATAATTGATTCTCTTTCAACAATGGTTGTAGGAAGTAATATGGTTAAATTAGTAATTTGGTATGATAATGAATGGGGATTTTCCAATAGAATGATTGAAGTGATGAAATTGATAAGTAGGAAATAATATTTATAAATATTGGCGATTTTAAAGAAATATGGTAGATATATTAGGAAATCCGGAATTGATGAAATTAGTTTACATTATTGGTGGTGGTTTATTAATTGGAGTTCCCGTACAAATTTTAATAATAAAAAGCAGAAAAAAAAAGAAAGACGCATTAAATTCAATTTCTTCTAATTGGAGTCCAGAACCTTCATCGGGCAGTATGGGGGAAGATTTCAGTAATGAATCTATAAAATCATATATACTTCAGTACAAATCAACTTATCCTAGAGAATCTATAAAAAGTGCTCTTATCAGTTCCGGCAACTCAGAAGCAGAAGTTGAAAGATATTTGAATAAATTTTTTTAGAATTATTTTCCAAAATTTCTTTCTTGGGCTTTGAACCATTCAAGAACAAGTACAAAATCTGACTCATCAAATTCTGGCCATAATTTTTTAGTTAAATATATTTCACTATATTGACTATCCCAGAGCATAAAACCCGAAATTCTAGGTGCATTTCCGCACCTTACAATAACTTCAGGCGCTTTAGATTCATTAAACCACAAATTTTCTTTAACTGTTTTTTTTGTAATATTTTTTATTTTTATTTCTTTATTTTCAACTTTCTCAATGATTTTTTTTAAAGAACTGACAATTTCATCTTGCCCATCATAATTTAAAGCCAGATTTACTTTAAAAGCAGCTTTATCTATTTTTGAATTCCAGCTTTCAATTTTTTTAAAAAGAGCATTAACAAATAATTTATTTGATTTTGAAACTTTTGATTCGGTTGATTTTAGTTCATTCAAATTTCCTTTCA
>SKGP01000025.1 GCA_007117405.1 Candidatus Woesearchaeota archaeon
AAATAATAATTTCTCAAAATCCAATTAACCAGGGTAATTTTATTAAAAGGGAGAAATATAATATATTAGAAGCATGTAAGACCTATAAATTAAAAACTGGTTTAATTTTAACAGAAGATGAAGAATACAAACTAGAACAAGATGGAGTAAAAATACAAGTTCTGCCTGTGTGGAAATGGCTTTTCCAGAATGCGAAAGGCGACCAATAATTGTTTGTAGAGCAAAAATTATTGAGTATGGCTTTTAGTTGAAAATTAAATTATATATAATAATGAATATATTGCGACCCAAACAACTACAGCTATTGCAAATCCTCCTATTAGGTCAGTATAATAGTGTTTTTTATTATATATTCTAGAATACATTATGATTAAAATAAGAGATACGATAAATATACTTATCCCTATTGCATAATTCATATAGTAAATAAGAACAACTCCTAAAAATGAACTTCTTGCGGAGTGCATTGAAGGAAAAGATGAAACTTTTATTTTTTCAATTATATTTGAGTATTTTTTTGGGTTTGGTCTAGGTTTGAAAAAAATTATTCTTAGTGGTATTGCTATTAAATACATTAAAATGAATCCAATCCATAAAATTAGAGATATTTTAATTTCTCCAATTAGAACAAAAAAGATGATAACTATTAAAAAAAATTCGCACGAACCTAATGCTCCAATATGTTTTAAGAGATTTTCAAAAGATTTAGATATGTGGTTTTTATAATTCATAAATTAATTCAAATAGAACTATTTATAAATTAATCTAAATTAATTTAATTTATATTGTTACTTCAAAATGGCATATTTAAGACAACCAATAATTTCTGTACTCGGCCATGTTGACCACGGAAAAACATCACTTTTAGATTTTATAAGAAATTCTAAACTTATTGCAAAGGAAGCAGGTGGGATTACTCAGCATATTGGTGCAACTGAAGTTCCAAAAAAAGATATTGTTAAAATTGTAAAAGGATTTATCCCTGAAAACGCTGTAAAGATACCAGGCCTTTTATTTATAGACACTCCGGGCCATAAAGCATTTACCTCTCTTAGAAAAAGAGGAGGTTCTATTTCTGATATAGGTATACTTATTGTTGATATAAATGAGGGTTTCAAACCTCAAACTATAGAAGCTCTCGAAATTCTTAAATCCACAAAAACTCCTTTTATTATAGCTGCAAATAAGATTGATAATCTTCCTGGTTGGATTTCAAATCCTTCAAAAAAACTTCTTGAGGGTATATCTTTACAGAGAGAAGAAGTAATATATAGGTTTGAGGAGAAAGTATATGAGATTGTTGGGAAAATTTCTGAGTATGGAATAGATTGTGACAGGTATGATAGAGTTGATGATTTTACAAAAAAAATAGCAATTGTTCCAATTTCAGCTAAAACTGGGGAGGGTATTTTAGAATTAATTTCAACTCTTGTGGGGCTTACTCAAAAATTTATGGAAAAAAAACTTACAATTGAAAATGAGAATATTTCAAGAGGAGTTATTTTGGAAGTTAAGGATTATGTTGGCCTTGGTAAGACTTATGATGTAATACTTTACGACGGTGTGATGAAAACTGGAGATATTGTTTTGGCTCTTGATATGGAAGGAGTTCAAAAATCAAAATTAAAATCTATATTAAAACCTTCTGAATTAAAAGAAATTAGGGATTCTTCAACTAAATTCAAGACAATGAAAGAAGTTCAGGCGGCAGCAGGTATAAAAATATCTTGTCCAGAATTTAATGATATAAAAGCAGGGATGCCAATTATATCTTTAAGGCCTGGATTAAAATCTGAGGAAATAGAGGTATACATTCGTGAACTTGAAAGTGAAAAAGCAGAAATAACCTCAATTTCGGGAGATGAGGGTGTTTTGGTTAAGGCAGATACACTTGGGAGTCTTGAAGCATTGGCAAATATTTTGTCAGAACACAATGTACCAGTAAGAAAAGCAAACATAGGAAAAGTAACAAAGATTGATATAATTGATGTTTCTGCTGATATCTCAAAAAATCCGAAAAATGCAATAATTTTGAATTTTTCTCAAAAGATTGATGATGAGATTTTGATTATGGCAAAAGAGTATGGTGTAACTATTATTTCAAATGATATTATTTACAAATTAATTGATGATAGTTTATTATGGATTGAAGAGAAAGAGAAAGAAATTCAAAGACTTAGACTTGAATCTTTAGTTATGCCATTTAAGATAAAAATACTTAAAAATTGTATTTTTAGAGCATCTAGTCCAGCAATAATTGGTGTTGAAACTACTGGCGGTACATTAAAGACAAATGTGCCTTTGATGACAGATTATGGAAGAAAAGTTGGCAATGTTAAAAGTATAAAAGATAAGGATGAATATCTTAAGGAGTTAAAATTTTCACAACAAGCGGCAGTATCTATGGATGATTTAATTGTAGGGAGACATGCACAAGAAGATAGTGTACTATATTCTTTTATGGGAGAAGAAAATTTTAGAAAACTTAAGAAAAATATAGACCTTTTATCAAAGGATGAGGTTCAGGCGTTGAAAGAAATTGCTGAAATTATGAGAAAAGAAGATACTTTATGGGGTTTATAAGACTTTTAACACTCGAATTAAACAGCAAATATTTATAAATTTAATTTGATGTAAGTATTTTAGGATGACTGTTAATAATTTTAATGAGTTGAAGATAAAAGTTGAGGGGATATTATTTTCATATGGCGATTGGATATCTCCGAAAGATATAATGTCTTGTTTGAAGTTAGATTCTGAGGCTATAGTTAAAAATATTCTAAAAGAGCTTGAGATTAGGTACAAAGAAGGTTATTCCTTTCATATTGAAGAAAAGGAAGATGGGACTTGGAGGATGGCATTAAAAGAAGATTATGCAGATTTAGTTACAGACTTAATTTCTGGAGTTGAGATTCCTCAAGGAGCATTAAAAGTTTTGTCTGTTATTGCTTATGAACAACCTGTTACAAAAACAAGGTTGTCTGAAATTTTAGGAAGGTCAGTAAAAGAAGATGTAAATTACTTGTATAGAAATAAATTTTTATCTTATGAAAAAGTAGGTATAGGAAAGTATTACAGAGTTACAAAAAAGTTTTATGATTATTTTAAAATTGATGAAAATAGTGAGGATTTTAGAAGTAAGGCAAATAAATCTATAAAGACTTATTTTCAAGATCCTAGTGAAGAAAATATAGAAGAAATTTTAGAAAAAAGAGAATAATTTCAATTAAAAATTAATTCTATTTAAATGTTTCTTTACCTACCAGGGAAAACATTTGTTTTTATATGTGAAAAAATCCAAATTTGTTATAAAGCTAGACTTAGTTTTTATAGGTGAAGAAAATGGACTTTTTAGTTAAGAGCGCATTGCAAAATATGACAGAAGACAACCTTGACCAGTATCAGGTTGGACAAGCAAGAATGACAGTGGTAGGCTGTGGTGGAGCAGGTCAAAATATGGTTGACTGGCTTTACAGCAAAGGAATTAACGGGGCAGAAATTGTTGCAGTTAATACTGACCTTCAAGATCTTAAACTTAAGAATGCAGACAAGAAAATTCTTGTGGGTAAAGAAGTTACAAGAGGTCTTGGTGCTGGTGGAGATCCTAGAAAAGGAGAAGAAGCTGCAAAAGAAAGTATTGCGGAGATTAAAGAAGCTATAACAGGTTCAGATATGGTTTTTGTATGTGCTGGAATGGGTGGAGGTTCTGGTACTGGAATTACTCCTATTGTTGCTAAGGTTGCAAAAGATATGGGAGCAATTGTTATCGGTGTTGTTACTATGCCTTTTAGCATTGAAAGAGCAAGAATTGATAGAGCTGAATACGGTCTTCAAAAATTAAGAGGAGTTGCTGATACAGTTGTTGTAATTGACAATAATAGATTGGTAAAAATTGCTGGAAATCTTCCTGTAAAACAGGCTTTTGCTGTTGCAAACGAACTTGTTTCAGTTATGATTAAAGGAATTGTAGAAATTATTTCAACACCTTCACTTGTAAACTTAGATTTTGCTGATGTAAAAGCAATTATGAGTTCTGGTGGTGTTTCAACAGTTGGAATGGGAACTTCAGATACAAATAGAAGAGTAGATGAATCTGTTGAGGAAGCACTTGCAAATCCTCTTCTAGATATAACTTATGAAGGTGCTACTGGAGCATTAATTCACATTACTGGTGGTGAAGATATGACTTTAGAAGAAATTGACAGAGCAGGTCAATTGATAACTAAGTCTCTTCACAGTGAAGCAAATGTAATTTGGGGTGCGAGAGTTGATGAGAGTTACTCTAAAAGAATTACTGTAATGACAATACTTACTGGTGTTCACTCTCCTCACATTTTAGGTCATGAAACTAGACAGGAAAAGATTGCAGCAGGAACAAAAGTTTCTGAGGATTTGGGAATTAAAACAGTGTTTTAATTTTTTTAAATAAAAATATTTTTTTAAAAAATGTATGAGTTTTTAATAATTCTTGCGATAATAATTGTACTAGTATTTATTTTTTCCGGTATCAAGCAAATTATGGAGTATGAGAGGGGTATTAAATTTACTCTTGGAAGATTCTCAAACATAATGGGGCCAGGTTTGAATATTGTAATTCCAATATTTCAGTCCTATGAAAGAGTAGATATTAGGGTTAAGACTGTTGATGTTCCAAAACAGGATTGTATAACAAAAGATAATGTTTCAGTAAATGTTGACGCAGTAACTTATTACTATGTTTTTGATGTTAAAAAATCTATATTAGATGTGGAAGATTTTTATTATGCAATATCACAACTTTCACAGACTACAATGAGAGATGTTGTGGGTGAAGTTACTTTAGATGAACTTCTTGCAAATAGAGATTCTATTTCAAATAAAATTCGAGGTATAATAGACAAAGCATCAGACCAGTGGGGTCTTAAAGTTGACAGAGTTGAACTTAAACATATTGAACTTCCTCAAAGTCTTCAAAGAATGATGGCAAGAGAAGCTGAGGCTGAAAGGGAAAAGAGAGGAACAATAATCAAATCTGAAGGTGAAGTGATTGCTT
>SKGP01000002.1 GCA_007117405.1 Candidatus Woesearchaeota archaeon
AAGTTAAAATTTGAGATTAATATCTTTAAAATTTCAGTAAATTTTTTTAAACAGATTTATAAATGAACTTTTTTTATTTATCTTATGGTTTCACTAATAGCTTTGCTTAGTTCTGGAAAGGGTACTTGGGGACAGGTTAATTCACTAATGGCCTGCGAAAAATGGGATAAGGTTTATCTTATTTGTAATGATTATGCTTATGAAAATTTTACAGCAGACCCCAATAATGTTGTAAAATTAAAATTTGATGAAAAAAAACCAGAGGACGCTTTTTCAAAATTATCTGTTTTTTTCAAAAAAGAAATCAAAGATTTTGAAGTTGCATTAAATCTAATATCTGGAACTGGACTTGAACATATGATGGTTTTAAGTGCTGTACTTAAAGCAGGACTTGGAGTTAGATTAGTTTATTCCCAAAATAAAGAGTTGTGTGAGTTTAAAATAATGGAAGGAAATTTTCATTTTGAAAATGATGAATTGTGATTCTTTTTAATAATTTTTTTTTCTAAATAATATCCACTTAGGAACCCAATAATAAATAATAATATAGATCCGATTAGAATATTTATTTCAGAAAAATAATTTGAACTTTCATAAGCGAGATTTAATGGTATTATTAATGTTCCAAGTACAATTCCAAGTAGAATATATAAGGTTTTAGATTTGTCTTTTTTAAAAAGCCAACTTACAATTCTTGAAATTACATACATTCCAGAAATAGCTCCAAGGCCAAAAGGGATTAAATAAATAAAATTTTCTGTTATATTTTTTACAAGATTTATCACATATTCATATATTCCCATTATAAGAAGTATAAATGAACCTGATATTCCTGGAAGAAATAGTGCACATATTGCAATAAATCCACCTATGAAAAGATAAAAAATTGAAGGTTCAGATATATTTTGTGGAACAATAAAGAAAAGAGAGAATCCGAATAAGAAACCTATTAATCCGAATAGAATATTTTTTTTGTTGTGATTTTGGATATGTTTTTGAATTGTTATTGATGATGCTAGTATTAGTCCAACAAAAAATGATAATAATAGTGTTTTATGGTTTTCTAGGAGATAAGATATAAGATTCGCTCCTGAGATTATTGCTGTTATTATTCCTATAAATAGAACTGATAGAAATATTGTGTCAAATTTTATCATATAATCTTTTATTTCTTTTTTGTTAAATTTTAATATAGAAATTAAAAGATTGAAATAATTTTTTGGGGTTATGTTTTTTACAGAGTTTATGAATCTTTCATAGATTCCTGTAATAAAGGCAATGGTACCTCCAGAAATTCCAGGAATTAAATCGCAAATACCCATTAAAAGTCCTTTCAAATACACTCCTAGATATTGATTTTTTTCTTTTTTCATTTATCAGATATTTATTATTTCAAGATTGACTAGATTGTCAGCTAGAGTGAAAAGTTTTTTTGGTGCATTTTCTAAAAACACAAGTTTAGGCTTTGGTGAGGATGTATAAAATGAAATTATTTGAGACTCAGTTGGTTTTTTTAAAAAGTATATGCAGTCAAAATGTATTTTCATTTTATTAACAGTAAGTGATGTACTATATTTTATAGTATTGTCTTGCTTGTTTTTACTTTCGATTTTTAGGTAATTGTTTTTAAAATAATTTTCAATAAAAAGTTCGTTTTTGTTTTCTTCATATTCTTTATTTTCTCCTGAAAATGCTTTAGTTTCATAGTTTGAAAACTGATTTTCATCTTTTTTATTAACATTTTGATTATTTATGTATTGCTTTGAATTTTCGTTTTGGGATGTTTCTTTTTTAGGTGCTACTGTTTCTTCGACGGTTCTTTTTACATCTTCTGATTTTGGGGAGGATTGTGGTTTTGAATTTTTTGGGTTTAATGCTTCAAGAATTTGTTTTCTAATATCTTGAATATCTCTTAAGTACCAGATCCAGAATTTTAGAACTCTTTCGTTGAATTCTATTTCTAAAGGGATAGCAAAATCTTTTATTCTATCTATTGCAAGTCTTTCTTGAATAGATAGTGAATTATCGTTTATTACTTGTTGGTTTTTTATTTTCTCAAATACATCTTTTTCATATTTTGAAAAATGTTTCTCTCCAAGTTCACATAATGATTCTTTTTGTTTTGGGTCGTAATAATATGGTGTTGAAGATAATTTTAAATAAGTTATAGCAACTAGTTTGTCTTTTGCAAGTTCTGAAAGGGCGGCAGATGCAATCATTGAACTAGTTTCAAAACTTGTTGCAACATCACTTGGAATTACGTATTTCTTTTCCCTAACGAAACGAAGAAGATTATCTTTTGTTAATATCATACATATTTGATATAATATTCATTTTTAAAACTTTGTCTTCTCAATTTGATTTAATTAGAAATAGAATCAGTTTTCACACAAAATCTTTATATACTTGATAATTGGAAAAATTATATTAGTGCTTGAAAATGGAAAATAATAATATGCATTTGGATAACATTAGAAATTCAGATATGGAAATTTTTGAATTTATAGAAAAAGAAATTGAAAGGCAGGAGATGACAATTGAACTTATACCTTCTGAAAATGTTGTTTCATATTCTGTAATGGAAGCTCAAGGAAGTGTTTTGACAAACAAGTACTCTGAAGGGTATCCTGGGAAAAGGTATTATGGTGGAAATCAGTTTATAGATGAAATAGAAAAGATTGCAATTGAAAGAGTTAAGAAACTTTTCAGTGCAGAACATGCTAACGTTCAGCCTCATTCGGGTTCGGGGGCGAATATGGCAGTTTATATGGCATTGCTTTCTCCAGGTGATAAAGTTTTAGCTATTGATTTAAGTCAGGGTGGTCATTTGACTCATGGACATAGTCTTAATTTTTCAGGTAAATTATATAATTTTGTTCAGTATTCTTTGGATGAGGATAGTTTACTTTTAGATTATTCTAAGATAAGAGATGTTGCTATTAAAGAAAAACCAAAGATGATAGTTGCTGGATTTAGTGCATACCCGAGAGAAGTTGATTTTAGTAAGTTTAAGGATATTGCAGATGAGTGTGGTTCTCTTTTAATGGCAGATATTTCTCATATTGCTGGAATGATTGCTGCTGGTTTACATCAGAATCCAACTCCATTTTGTGATGTTGTAACGACAACAACTCATAAAACTTTAAGGGGTCCAAGGGGAGCTGTTATATTATGTAAGGAGAAGTATGCTAAAGATATTGACCGGATGGTTTTCCCGGGAATTCAAGGGGGACCTTTAGAACATGTGATTGCTGGAAAAGCTGTTGCTTTTGGAGAAGCTTTGAAACCACAATTTAAAAAATATCAAGAGAAGTTATTAGAAAATAATAGGGAAATGGCAAGAGGACTTCTAGACAATGGAATAAAATTGGTCTCAGGTGGTACTGAAAACCATTTGATTTTAATTGATTTGACTGATTTAGGGATTGGAGGAAAAATTGCTCAAGAAGTTTTAGATAGTGTTGGCATATGTACAAATAAAAATGCAATTCCTTTTGATAAAAATCCTCCTATGAATCCTTCAGGAATTAGAATTGGGTCTCCAGTAATAACTACGAGAGGTTTTTCAAAAGAAGATTCTTATCTGGTTGGAGAACTTATTTCCAAGGTTTTAAAGAATATTGATAATGAAACTTTATTGAATGAAGTAAAGGAAGAAACAAAGAAATTATGCTTGAAATATCCTTTGTATAAATAAAAAAGTATATAAATAACTTGTTATTACTATATGTTATGACAAAAGATATAAACTTGGATGAAATAAACGATCTTGGTAATCTACTAAGAAAAAGCGATTTAGATGTTGTAATAAAAAAAGGTTTGCCTTCTGTAATATTTGATAGGGAGTCTGACGAATTTAATTCACTTGACAAGGTTGAAAAAAAGTTAGATACAGTAATTAAATTGATTAATAATAGTACAAATTATGGGTTTATAGTTGATTATGGACAGATAAATCAAAGCCAAAAAGAGTATGAAGTTCCTCTTTATTTTAGAAAAAATTCTTTTAAAACTTATAGAAGATAATTTTTTATTCCTTTGAATACCCCATCCTTTAGGGTGGAGATAACACAAATTTGTCGATTTTTGTTTTATCTAATACAAAATAATATATATTAGTTTTCTATTTTTATATTATGGAAAAAAATTTGTTTGTTTCTTTTGAGGGAATAGATGGTTGTGGAAAAGATACTCAACTTCATAAACTTTGTGAAGCTATAAGAGATGATAATAATTATCCTTTTGGAAATAAGTATTCAAATATTTGGATAACAAGGGAACCTACTAAGATAACTTCTTCAGGAATTAAAATATCTGAGCTTTTAAGTACTAATTCAATTTCTCCAGAAGATGCAACTAGATATTTTATTGAAGATAGGAAAGAGCATTCTACTATAATAAAATCAATTTTAAAACATTCCCATGTTTTAATTTCAAGGTATGACCTTTCGACTCTATCATATCAAATGACACAAGGTATGGATTTTGATGAACTTTACAAATTACATAGTTATAATTCTAATGATGGTTGTATCATACCTGATATTACAATTGTTTTTGATATAAATGTTGATTTGGCATTTGAGAGGATGAGTAAAAGAGGTTCAAAAAAAGAGTTTTTTGAGATAAAGTCATTTCAGGAAAAATTAAGAGATAATCTTTTTTTTTGTATAGATGAATTGAAAAAGAGAGATGGAAGGAAAATAATAGTTGTAAATTCAAACCAGTCTATTGATGAAGTTACAAAAGAAATGTGCGAGAAAATTTCCAAAACTTTTTCTTAGAATTTCTTAGAATTTATTGAAGAATGATTTAGCATACATCATATTCCTTTCTTATTATATTTCCGTTTTTTTCTTCAATTATTGTTATATGAAAAATACCGTTGTTGTAGTATCTTGAACAAGGATGAAGTTCATTATGATTCTTTTGGCATTGATATTTTCATTCAATTTTTTTGTTTAATGAAAAGCAGTGATGAACACCATAAATTGGTCTTATATTTTGTCCGTC
>SKGP01000044.1 GCA_007117405.1 Candidatus Woesearchaeota archaeon
TAATTTATCTAACAATCTGTGTTGATGAATAAACACCTTGTGATGTTACTACAACAACATCTACTACTTGTCCTTGAGTTATTGAGGCATTACAAGTCGGAATATCATATGCACCAACATTTGGTGTTATATTTTCTGGAAAACCACCACAGGATACACCATTTACAGTTATTGCAGATGCTTCAATATCTTCTGCAGCAGCATTCTTCAAGTAAACTTGATTCATTTCTAGTCTCTCAACTGTGATTGGAACACCTTGTGCCCCTTTACTTTCTGTATCTGCAAGAACACCACTCTGAAAAGTGTTGTACCATGCCTGAAATCCTACTACCGCTACAACTGCCACTACTAAAAGAAGTGCTGTTGCAACTACTGGACTAATTGCTTTTTTATTATATACCATTTTTAAACCATTAATTTGTTATTTGGTCTGTAAGAATTTTCAAATTTTAAAAGATTAAATAAATTCCTTGTCATTAAATAGTTGTGAATTATCTTAAAAGCTCTAGTTTTCTAAGTTTAGAATCTATATTAATTATTCTTTCAGAAGTTGGCATTTGAGAAACATCCTCTCTGAAGTTTTGTCTTCCTATAACCTCAACTCTCATATCTTCAAGAGTTCTTCTATCAGAATTATCTTGGTGATTATTTAAAGGAGAAGATGGAGAAGAAATCAAAGATTTCTTTATTAATTCTTCATCTCTACTTATCTTTGAAACTTGTCTTTCAAGATTCAATAGGTTTTCAGAAAGCTCCCTGCTTATTTTTGCCATATCACTTTCAACTTTTGAAATACTATCAGATTCAAAGTTATTATTCTGCTTTGTATTTTGAGTAGTATTTGAAATTTGCTTACTATAATTATCAAATTTTTCTTTACTAGTTTCATTTAACAATGACAAACCTACCTCTATTTTATGAATACGAGAATCAACGTTTTTCATTGTTGAATTAAAATTCTCTGTCATCTTATCAAACTTTTTTTCAAATTCTAATAGAATTTTTACATCTCCATTTTTGAAAAATTCGTTTAATGATGCTGTTGACTCCATAAACTGACTATGATCTTTACTTATTTTATTAAATTCTTTTTGAATATTCACCATCTGTGATGAAATCTCTTCTACATAGTTTCCAAAACTGCTTTTCATATCCATAAGCATTCTTGATTGAAAAGTACTTAATTGAGTAAGAAATGCTTTTTGTTCTTGCTTCATAAGATTTATAGCGATTCCTTCTACTTCAGAACTAATATTTTTTCTAAGAAGTGCAACCTCAGTTCTTAAATCAGATAAATTGCTTGCAAATAGAGTTAAATACTCAGCACCTACTTCATCATTTGATTTAGAAAAATCAGTTACTGAACTTATTGAAATACCTGTCAAATGTTTTTCTAGTTCTTTATTGTACTTTTGCAATTCTTCTATTACTTTTTTTTTAGCAACCATTTTTACAACCACTTCTTCTTTTCATCAGACTGTTTTTTTCCAAAACCCAAGAAACCCTTTTTTTCTTCTTTCTTATCTGCTTGAGAATTTGGATTTGAAGATGAATCTGAAAGATTATTAATCTTATCTTCAACTTTAAAAGAAGGAGGAGGTGGAAGTTTAGAACTCTGTTCAGGAATAGGTGCTGGAGATGGAGCTTTTGTTGAAGGCATAGAGATTGGTTGAGGCGTAATGGTGGAAGTGTGTGACATTGTTTTAAGAGAAGTTACTTTTTCCAAAAGAAGGTCCATCTTTTCATTTAATGCTGTATCTATTGAAGTTAATTTTTCTTCCAATGAAGACACTTTATCTTCAATAGAATTTCCTTCTGTTTCATCTTTATGGGAATTCTCATCATTAGCCTCCTTGAATATTTTCACTAAAAAATCTAATTTTGAATTTATCTCAAACAAAAAGTTAGTCAACTCGTCCTTATTTTTCTTACTTAAAGATTCTATAAGTAATTTTTGCTTAATTTTCAACTGCTCAAATTCCTTTATAAAATCTACATCCCTACTTAAAGAAGATTTATCCATATTAATTTAATAAAATAAAATAATTATAATAATTAGTAACCCCTGAAAAATAAAAACTTTATTTTTTACTATATATGTTCAAAAGTTTGTTGTATTTTGCAACTCTCTCACCTCTTGCGGGTGCTCCAATTTTAATTGAGGAAGAAAGTCCAACTGCCAAATCAGATATAAAATCATCACTTGTCTCACCTGAACGATGAGAGACTATAGTATGCCAACCTGCTCCATTTGCCATAGAGAAAGCTTTTAAACTTTCACTTAAAGTTCCAATTTGATTTATTTTTAAAAGAAGAGAAGAGCATAAATTTTTTTCCATCGCCATACTTATTCTAGAAGGATTTGTAACAAGCAAATCATCTCCCACTACAATTATTTTTGAATCTTTATTAAAAGGGTTTTGGACTATTGTTGTTGGCAAATTATTCATAAAGTAAGCAAAACCTTCAAAATCATCTTCTGCAAAAGGGTCTTCTATTGAAACTATTGGATATTTAGCAACCAAATCTGAATAGTAAGCAGAAAGTTTTTTGTAATCTAGTTTAAGACCTGGTTCAACTTCATATAACTTCAAATCAGCATCATAAAAATCAGAAGCAGCACTATCCAAAGCAATTGTTACTAATCCTTCATAATTTGCTTTTTTTACCGCTTCAACTATTAAATTTAATGCCTCCTCTGCTTTAGATATTGATGGAGCAAATCCTCCTTCATCACCAACTGCAGTGTCATTTTTACCATATTTTTCTTCGATTATAGATTTTAATTCATGATAAATCTCAGAAATTGCCCTAATTTTTTCAATTGGACTTCCATTAGTAGGAACTATCATAAATTCTTGAATATTTAACTTATTCCCACTATGAAGACCACCATTTATAATATTGGCAAAAAGGTGAATATCTTCGAGATTTCTAACTTTTTTGTTTTCCATATTGATTTTGAATGCAACCCTTCTCAAATACTCATAAATTGGAAGACTGAAATGCATAGCACAAGCTTTTGCAAATGCAACACTAATTCCAAGAATCGCATTTGCGCCTAGTATCTCTTTATTTTGAGAACCATCTGTTGCTATTAAAAAACTGTCTAAAGATTCTTGAGTAAAATCTTGATTTAAAAGTTTTTCTCTAAGATTTAAAACATTCTCAACTGCTCGCATTACAGACTTTCCATGATAAAAATTCATATTTTCATCCCTTAATTCATGGGCCTCATGAATTCCTGTAGATGCGCCCGAAGGAACTTGAAAAGAACCTTTTGAACCATCCTCTAAAATTACATCTACCTGCAAAGTAGGATTTGCTCTAGAATCTAATATCTGAATAGCATTTAAATTAATAATTTTCATATATATTAGTTTAATTAGAATAATTTAATTAGTTTTATTACTACTAGTAAAGAAAGTGATTTAAAAGAATTGATTAGATTACTTTGAATTATAAACCACTATCAATTTCAGATAATGCTTTAATAATGTCTTCTTTCTTGTCTTTTCCAAATAAAATATTTGTCTTGTATCTTTTTTGACCTTCATCAGTATACCAACCTTTTGAAATTCCAATAAATAAATTTTCACCTTCAGGAGGCTGTTTTATATTAATTTCAACAAAATTGTTCCCACCAACCTCAACAGTTGTCTGCTTTAAAGTTTTCCATTCTGCCATTTTGTTTTATCCAATTCAATACTTAAATTGCGAGACTTGAATTTAAAGTATAGTAATTTAGTTAAAACTATTAATTTAAAAGCCTTTGGTTAAAAATTGGATAAAAATCTTTAAAAAAGTGGCAATAAATTCGGAAAAATTAAATCATTATACAGAGAAATCTTTAAAAATGCTCTATCACTCTTTATTGTATAATGGGTAGAGTTAAAAGCACATTTGTTAAAACCTCTTCAAAGAAAATCTATGGAAGTGGTAAAGAAGAGTTTACTGACAATTTTGAAAAAAATAAGGAGATTGTAAATAAATACGCAACAATCCCCTCAAAAAAAATGAAAAATTCAGTTGTCGGGTATATCACAAGACTTGTGAAGAAAGAAAAGACAGAGGGCAACTAATTGAAAAATGATTGAAATTGGAAGACTATGTATAAAAACAGCAGGAAGAGATGCTATGCAACACTGTGTAGTTATTGAAATAATTGATGATAATTATGTTCTTGTTGATGGTAACACTAGAAGAAAAAAAGTAAATAAATCTCACCTTGAGCCTTTAAATAAAGTTTTAAGTGTTAAAAAAGGAGCGGATACAAAAACAGTTCATGAAGAACTGAAAAAAGCAGGAATCGAGATTAGAGTTAGAGGAGAAGCAAAAAAGCCTAAGCCTCAAGTAAAAAAAGCTGTACCTGAAAAGAAAACAGATAAAAAAAATTCAAAAAAAAAGAAAGAATAAATTTTTCTTCAATTATTTCTAACACAATACATCTAAATTCTCATTTATTGAAATTTTCCTACGAATCTCCAAGGCAATTCTTTGCCATTTGAAATCCCAATTCTTTCAGTCTGAAATATTTCTAAAGGTTTTTTTCCAGTATCTTCTAAATATATTTTAGATTGTTCTTTAAACATATCAATTCCATTATGAATTCTATTAAACCCATATGCCTGACAGAGTTTTGAAGGACCATCGGCAATATTTTTAACATTCCCTTTCCTATTTTTTATCATAAGATCTGTTCCAGAAATAGGGATCACAGCACGAATCAAAACTGCTTCTCCAACTCCTTCTCTACCCGTCACAATATTTGCGCAATAATGCATCCCATATGTGAAATAAACATATAGGTGACCTGCATTCTTAAACATTGTTTCGTTCCTTTTTGCTTTTTTTCCATTAAATGTGTGTGATGCGGGATCTTCTTGAGTATAAGCCTCAGTTTCAGAAATAATCCCTTTTAAAATACCTTGTTCTGTTTCATACACTAATGTTTTGCCTAAAAGGTATTTTGCAATTTCTAAAGTTGATTTATTCTCAAAAAAA
>SKGP01000036.1 GCA_007117405.1 Candidatus Woesearchaeota archaeon
TATGGCACGACATAGATAGAAAAAAACCTGAGGAATTTAATGTAATTATTGAATGTCCAAAAGGTTCAAGAATAAAATATGAGGTTGATAAAGAAACCGGATTAATTTGCTTCGATAGAGTTTTATATTCACCAATGCATTATTCATGTGATTATGGATTTGTACCACAAACACTATGGGAAGATGGCGATCCGCTTGATGTTTTGGTTATAACTCACGAACCACTTGTTCCAGGTTGCCTTGTGAAATGTAGACCTCTTGGAGTCTTAGATATGATTGATGGAGGAGATGGAGATGCAAAAGTTATTGCTGTTCCAGCAAAAGATCCAAGATTTGAACAGATGAATGATTTAAAAGATATAGCTCCTCATCTGTTAAAAGAAATACAACACTTTTTCAAAGTATACAAAGACCTTCAAAACAAGAAAGTTGAAGTTGGTGAATGGAAAGGAAAAGAAGAAACAATTGATTACATAAAAAAATCATTTGATATGTACGATTCTAAATATAAAAATAAATAATATTATTTATTTGTATTATTTTCTAAATCTTGGGAAAAGCTAACCCATAATAATACTGCTGTTATTAAGTGGAGAGTCCAACCTAAAAAAGGGATTATACCTAAAACGGAAGCAAAAATACCCGAGATACTACCATAATATGATTTATTTTCTCTTATAGAAAATACTAATGTTATTATATGTAAGATTAACATAACACCAAGTATTATCCAAAATGTTGATATTATTAGCAAAAATCCAAATATAGGTACAGCAAGTAATGATTCCATTATTGCTGTTACAAGTTTAAGAGTATCTGATGTTTTCATTATTTAATAATATTCCTATGACTATTTAAATATTCTTTTTAATACGAAAATAGAAAATAGTTATGATAAATTTATTCCAACTTTACCAGGCATTATACTGCCAAAATTTGTTTCAATGCTATCTGCATCAATTATTTCAACTTTGACTGAATATTCTTTTTCTAAAAAAGGGATTATACTCTCCAAAAGTTTTCTTTCTTCTTTTTTCGACAAATATTCATTTAATCCACCACCTAATGTCTTTGGAACAAATTTAGATATGAATTTTTTATCTTCTGGATAGGATTCATTTAATACAGAAAATATTTTTTTTATATCTTTTGATTCTGAAAGCAATTTCTTTAAAGTATCAAAAAGTGCAAATCTTTGAGTTTTTGCTTGTATTATTGAAATCTTAGAAAATATTTCATTTTTTGAGTCTCTCTGCCTTGAAATTTCAGAAATTACATTTTCTACTATTGATTCTATATCTTCTAAAGACTTGTCAATATGCTTTTCACCTTCAAAAGAAAACTGTTCAGTGGAAGCATATTTACCAAATTTCCCTTTTTCAAAAAGTTCTTCACAGATATGTGGTACAACTGGTGTCATAAGAAGTATGTAATCTTTTGCTAAAAATCTTATAACCTGTAAAGTTTCATCAAAAGAGGTTCTTCTCTCATGATAATTCATATCATTTAAAAATTCATAAAGTATCGCAACATATGCTTCTCTCATTCTAAGTTTATCAAATAATTCGAAATATTCCTTAACTCTTGAATAGAATTTTGAGATAAGCCATTTGTTAACTTTTGAGAATTCACTGTATTTTTTAATAGGTTTATCAAGACTTGAAAATAAAAGTTCTTTCCATTTATCAAATTTTTTCTCTAATTGAAATATATCTTCATCTCTAAAATCCATTTCAACATCATAATTAGAAGCAAGACATACATACAATCTATAAAGGTCAGAACCATACTTATCTTTTACCCTTACTAAAGGCAATCCATTTCCTTTTGATTTGGAAATTTTCGCACCATCTTTTATCATAAGTCCACCCACAGTTATACTTTTAGGCCAATACTCTTTTTCAAATATTAATGCATAATGATATATTAAAAAAGATAAATGATTTGATAGGTGTGGAGGGTTTGTATACCTAAAGTCAAAACTTTTCCAATATTGAATTTCATTTCTCATCTCTTTAATTATTTTCTCATCTAAACCAATTTCCTCACTAATTAAAGTAATATTTCCATTTCCTAAAAAAATATAATCAAAAAGCAAAGGCTCTAGTTTTTCCGGTGATATTTTTTCCCTTTTTATTATATGAACTATGACATAAAACATCTGATAAATTGTAGAATCAGACAGGGGCTCTATTATCCATTCTCTATCAAAAGGCAGAGGAGTTCCTATACCCCTTCTTCTTGCACATGGCCTCATTGAAACCCAATCAAGATATCCTTTTTGAGTGTCTCTCATCCTTTGTGGATTATATTCCATTTCATTTAATAATTCAAAGGCCTTATCTTTAGTTTCTTTTTTAGTATAATCCAAAAACCACTGACCTTCAAGATTTGCAACAATTACATCCCCACCACTTCTTGTAACTGCTCTTCTTGAAGTTTCATAAAAAATAAGTCCAAGATTTTTTTCTAAAAGTTTCTCTTTTACTTTTTCTTTTGCAAACTTAATTGGGATACCTGAGAACTCTCCCGCATTATCATTTAATTTTCCACCGTAATGTTCTTCCTTGTAAAGTTCCTGTTTCGCATTCTCAAGTTTTTCTAAATCATTTGAAGATTCAACCTTGAATTTTTTAATTTTATCTTCCGCAGGACAACTTCCAATATATTCAATTTTTCTACCTTTTTTATCAATTGTTTCAACTGTATTTATAACATTAACATCCATTCCAATTCTACCATCTTTTTTTGCTTCAAATAATGCCATAAAATCATGTGGAGCTCCAGCAGGGGATGAATATACAATTCCAGTTCCATGGTTTTCATCTATGAAAAAAGCAGAAGCAATAGGAACTTCTCTTTCTATAAGAGGCGTTATAACTGATTTGCCTAAAATATTTTTTATATCAAAATCTCCTAATATCTCAACATTTTCATACTGATGATTTATCTTAATAATTGCTTTTTTTGCAATTATCCAAATTTTTCCTTCAACTTTTAATTCTGCATGTTCTATATTTGGGTTAACCCACATATTAGTAGTTCCAAATAAAGCATCTGGTCTCAAAGTGGTTGCTGGCAAATACTTATTTTCGTCTTTTAATTTAAAAAGAATACAAGACATTTCCTGAAGAGAAACTTTATCAATGTCTCCATCTTTTATATCATCTTCCCCGACAGCATTTTTATCTTCAGGTGAGTATAAAATAGGATACTTTCCTTGAACCAAAATTCCCTTCTCATCTAATTTTTTATACTGCCACTCAATAAATTTATTATAAATCTCATCTCCTGTTGTAAAATCTCTTCTCCAATCTATGCTTAACCCTATTGATTTAAATGAATCTTTTATTGTAGAGCTAAAAAATTTTGCAATTTCTCTTGGTTCTTTAAATTTTTCAATCAATTCATCTTGACTTTTTTTATCTTTTACATAATCAGAGATTGCTTCCCTCGTAATTTCAATCTGTTTTTTGTCTCCTCTTAAAAGAGAGTCTGAAATAGCAAGAACTGGCGACCCGGAAACATGATATCCCATTGGAAATAAAACATTTTTTCCTTTCAATCTATTATACCTCGCAATCAAATCTGCAGTTGTATTAGTCCTTCCATGCCCAATATGTAAAGCAGAATTACCATAAGGGTATGGAACAGTTATAAAGAATTTTTCTTTTTTACTATCAATTTGTGGCTCAAAAATTTGTTCGATTTCCCACTTTTTTTGCCATTTTTCTTCTATAGCTTTTTGGCTTTCCTTAGTTATCATACTTTTTTCTAAATCTGTATAATTTATATAGTTTTTCACTAGTTTTGACAAATATTTATAAAAATCTCTAGTAATAAAATTTTATGTATGATATTATCCTAGGAAGGAGCCCACCTGATTCTGAAAAATATGGAAAAAAAGGAACAGTATTTATTGGAAAACAATATGTTCAAATGGGTCAAACCTCTTCTCTTTCAAACCCAATATACTTAGATGTTGCAAGGGCACACGCAATGCTTATTGTTGGAAAGAGGGGCGGCGGTAAATCATATACTATGGGGTCTATTGCAGAGGGTCTTGCTGATATGGACCATGAAATTGCAAAAAATCTTTCTTTCGTTTTATTAGATACTATGGGTGTATATTGGTCTATGAAGTATCCTAATAAAAAAGAGGAAGATTTTTTAAAAAAATGGGGTTTAGAAGCTAAAGGACTTGATGTTCAGATATTTGTGCCAGGAGGATTTTACCAAAAATACAAAGAGGATGGAGTTCCGGTAGATTTTCCATTTTATATACAACCAAAAGAACTTGCAATAGAAGATTGGATGAATGCATTTAAACTTAAAACTGATGACCCTGTTGGAGTTGGTGTTCAAAGAGTTGTAAATAAGCTTATTGATAGTGGAAAAAATTTTGATATAGAAGATATTGTTGAAATGGCTCAAAAAGATGAAAGACTCGATACAAATACAAAACTAGCAGTTATAACTAGATTTGAAAATGCTAAAACATGGGGTATATTCTCCAAAAATGCAACACCAATGAAAAATGTTCTAATAGGTGGGAAAGTTTCAGTTCTAGATTTTAGTCCTTATGTTGCAATGCCTGGGGGTTGGGAAGTTAAAGCTCTTGCTCTGGGAATATTTGCAAAAAAAATATTTGTTGAAAGAATGCTTGTAAGAAAAAAGGAAGAACTTTTAGACATTGTAAATAGAACTCAAGTAATAAAAAAAGGAGAAGTAGAAGAAGACTTGCCTATGCCTTGGCTTATTATAGATGAATGCCTAACATATGATAGTCTTATCAGAACTAATCTGGGTGATATAAAAATTGGAGAAATTGTCAAAAATAACAAAAAATATTCAAATTTAGAAGTCTTGTCTTATAACGAAGAAAAGAGTGTAATTGAATATAAAAAAATTAAGAAAACTTTTAATCAAGGTATTAAAGAAATTATAGAGTTAAAATCTATTTCAAATTTGAAATTAAAATGTACTCCGGAACATAAGATATATACAAAAATTGGATTTGTTGAAGCAAAAGAAGCAGAAAATATTGCAATACCTATAAAAAAAGATTATCTATTAGATAAAAAAAGTTGTACTGCAAGATTAATAGGACACATTTATGGCGATGGATGGCTATCTTTTAACCAAGTTGGTTTTTCAAGTAATCTTGTTGAAAATTTAGAATTAATCAAAAGAGACTTAGATATTTTAGGATTTAAATCAGATAAAATATTCATAAGAAACACCAAATCAAGTTTTAAAAATATAAATAATAAAGTAATAGAAATAATTGGAAATTCAAAATCTTTTAAATCAAGTAAGAGAGCATTTGAATACTTTTCAAATTTAGATTGCCACCTTGGAAGTAAAGTAAATAATCCAACATTTATTCCAAATTATATCTTAAATTCATCTAAAGAGGAAAAAGCACAATTTTTAAGTACCCTTTTTGGAGCAGATTCAAATATACCATCACAAGCTAAAAAATGGAAAAGTGACTTTAATCCACTAAGACTTGTATTCTATAGAAGAGAAGATTTAGAAAAGGAAGGAATAGTATATGCTAAACAAATTAAAAAACTTCTCTTAGAATTAGGAATAAAAGTTAGCAGTATAAAAAAAAGAAATGGAAATATTAGGATTGATAATACAAAATCTATTAGATTTGAAATTACAATAGCAAAGGAAATAAATAATATGATAAAATTTTATGAAAAAATAGGTTATGCTTATGAAATAAGAAAAGAAAAGGAGAGTATAAAATGGTTACATTATTTAAAATATAAAAAATATTCTCTGACTGAAAAGGAAAAAATAAGAAAAAAAGCAATGAAACTTAAAAAAGAGAATGGGTGGGGAAAAATAAGAATTAGTAAATTTCTAGGTGTTTCTGATTATCAAATAAGGGACTGGATTTATTACAATAGAAAATCATCATTACCATGGTCTTTTCCATCATATAAAACTTGGGTTGAAGAAAATTGTAATGATAATTTAATTTTTGAAAGAATAGTATCTAAAAGAAAAGTAAATCCTGAAGAAACATACGATATTGAGATAGAAAAAAATCACAATTTTTTTGCAAATAATTGTTTAGTACATAATTGTCACGAATTCCTTCCCGCAGGTGATGAGGAGGCACCTTCAAAAAAAGCCTTAATGACTATACTTAGGGAGGGAAGGCAGCCAGGAGTTTCAATTATTATGGCAACCCAGCAACCAGCAAAAATACATACAGATGCAATAACTCAATCAGACATAGTACTTGCCCATAGATTAACAGCCTCTTTCGATTTGGAAGCACTTGATAAAGTATTTTTAAGTTATGATTCAAAAGGGTCAAAATCTCTATTCAATTCAATGCCAAGAGTAAAAGGATGTGCAATTATAATGGATGATAAAAACGAAAGACTCCACACAATGCAGATTAAACCAAGATTCACATGGCACGGAGGAGAAGACCCGAACGCAATTAGGCAAGTAAAAGATGAGTTTGACTTTGATTAAATCACATATAAATTATATCTTCTTTATCTAAAGGTATTATTCTTTTTTTCTCTGAACCTTTACAATACTGTGGAAATTGTTCCTTAAACACATTTCTAACATCTGAAGCATAATAACCTAAAAAATCAATATCGTCTTTTGACGGGTTAACTTTTCTTTGTAAATCGTATCCTAAGTTAAATACAATCGTTTCAAGCAAAATCCTTGGAAGTTTATCAGGTAAATAATTCAAAATACCATCAGCACTTAAATCTACTATATGATAATTTGGCATTGATTTAGAAGACCCCTCCATAATACAAAGATAACATTTACTCATAGAATATGAATTTTTCTTTGCAATCAAGCCCCCGATTTGTTTTGCATAATCCCCTGTAAAAACTATTTCATATTCTTCTGGATCGTAAAATTTTTTAATTTGAGCACAAATATTTTCAGCAATTATATCAGCTAATCTTGAGTTTAATCTTTTCTGCTTTAGAACAGTATCTTTGTCTTTATTAGAATTATTTAATTGATTTTTAGGTTCCATCCTAAAAAAATATTCTGTTTTTCATTATTTATAAATTTATCTCAAATAATATTATATATAAAAGGGAATAATTATTTTATATTGGAAACAAGACTTTTTAAATGTTAAAATATTCTTATAAGTTATGAAAAAAACAACTTTAAAAGATTGGGCTGAAGAGTTTATACCCCTTGAAAAATTGGATTTTGTCCCAAGAAGCTTTGAAATTGTTGGCGATATTGCTATTGTAGAAATTCCAATAGAAATTGAAGATTATGATAAAAAAATTGGAGATGCTCTATTAAAAGTAAATACAGCAATTAAAGTTGTTTTAAAAAAATCAGGGATTCATAAAGGTGAATTTAGAACTCAAGATCTGATATGGATCGCAGGAGAAAATAGAAAAGAAACTTTATATCTTGAAAATGGAATAAAACTTAAAGTTAATCCTGAAACTGTATATTTTTCTCCAAGACTATCAACTGAAAGAGCATTTTTATCTGAGCAAGTTATAGCAAATTCAAGAGTGCTTGTTATGTTCTCAGGATGCGGACCTTATACATTTAATATATTGAAAAAACAGCCAAATGTAAAACTAATTGATTCCGTTGAAATAAATCCGGAAGGACATAAATATGCACTGGAAAATTTAAATCTAAATAGAAATCTTCTTAAAAAATCAGATAAATTTAAAGAAAAAATTGAAAATCTAAAAAAAGAAAAAAAAGTTATTAATGAAAAACAAATAATTGAAGAAATTAATAATGAGATAATTCATTTTTATTGTGCAGATATAAGGAAAGCAATGATAAATGAGTTAAATGGCAAAAAGTATGATGAAATTTTTATGCCTCTTCCAAAAGATGCAGAACTCTTCCTTGATTGTGCATTTTCTCTTGGCGATAAAAATTGTATAGTTCACATGTATGATTTTCTTCATGAAAATGAATTTCCTCATAAAAGTGAAAATGCCGTTATAGAAGCAGCTAAAAAAGTAGGATTTAAAGTTGGAATACTCTCTACAAGAAAAGTAGGCCAATATTCTCCAAGAAAATATAGAGTGTGCTGTGATTTTAAAATTCTATAAAAATTTATATAGTAGCTAAGATTTTCAAAAATTATAAAAGGATGATTTAAATGAATAGAAAGCTTGTATTTTATGATGTTACACTGCGAGATGCACTTCAGGCCGCACCTAGAACGCCTTCAGTTAAAGAAAGAGTTAATATTGGAAGAAGAATAAAAGATATTGGATTTGATTATGTTGAGGCCGGATTCCCTTTTGCTTCCGAGTATGATTTTCAAACAGTTAAAGAACTTTCATCAAATATAGGTGGGGTTGTTGCTTTTGGAAGAGCAACTAAAGGAGATATTGACTCTTCATTAAATGCATTTGGAAATAATAAACCAATTTTGAATTTGGTCTCTCCTGTTTCAAGAGAACATATATACAAGAATCTTAAATTAGATTTTAATACTTATCTTGAACGAATGGAAGAAATTTTTGATTATGTAAATAAAGAAACATCAAAAAGAGGAGGAAATTATATGATGATTTTTGAGGATTCAAGTAGGGCAGATAAACCTTTTTTTGAAAAATTGGCAAAACTGGCAGCAGATAACGGTGCTTACTCATTAACTTATGCGGACACAGTTGGGATTGAAATGCCTAGAACAATTTCAAAAAAATTTTCTGAATTTAGAAATTATGCTGATAAAAAAGTTTTACATGGAATACATACTCATAACGATTTAGGCCTTGCCACTGCAAATTCATTAGAAGCAGTTTTAAATGGTGCAGATATAGTTCAAACTACGATTGGAACTTTGGGTGAAAGAGCAGGAAATTGTAGTGCCGAAACTCTGATTGAAATTCTAAGACAAAACAAAGATTTAGGTATTGATGTTGATATTGATACTAGAGAATATGAAAAATTAAATGAAGATATTTCAGATACATTTGGGATTTCTGTTCCTTTTAATGCACCGATAGTGGGAAAGAATGCTTTTACACATTGGTCAGGAATGCACCAAAATGGAGATAGAAAAGCTAATCTTTACAGACCAGTAAATCCTGATCACTGGGGTGGGGAAGTTAGTTATGGGATTAATTCAAGTTCTGGCTCTATTGGAGTTAAACATGTTTTTTCTAATTTTGGAATTGAGATACCTGAGAGCAAATTAGTAGGAATAGTTTGGAGAATAAAAGAATTATCTGGAGAACTTGGAAGGCCAATTAGGTCTGACGATATACAATCAATCGCTAGAGAATTCGAACTAATATAAATTTATATTATGTAATTTGTGATGCCGATTTATACTCATTATAAGCAGCAATTAACTTGGCATCATATTGGTTTTCTTTATAGGCTGGCCCATTATATCTCCTAGCAACTACTTCCCAATCAGTATTATCTTTTCTTAATTCTGAAAGTATTACACTATCTGTAACCAAAAACATTAAAAATGCTTCTTTTTGTTTGTCTTCTGAAAACATAGCTTGATAAAAATCATTTATTGATGCATATCCAACCCTCTTATAATTGAATCCAATTATCTGAGCAAGCCCAAAACTTGTTGAACATATTGCTCTCTCTGGATTTCTTTCAAATGCTATTTTAAAAGCATTATAATTTGTTTCAGAAGAAACTCTGGAAAATGATTCTCCTTGATTTATAGTACAAGGCATTGCACCTCCGAATAATGAAAATTCTCTACATCCACTATAATCAGGATTATTAAATATATGACACTCGAACCTAACTCTTGGGTGTCCATCCGATTCAAAACCTCTGTTTGCTGATTCTACACTTAAAAAAGCTAAAAGTTTTTCAGGTTCAATACCGTATTTTTTTGCAAACTCGCCTATATCCCCCAATTCTATATTAATAGCACCTATTGTTGGGAATGTTTTGCACAAAATGTCGTAATTTGGAACTGACAACTCTCCACCAGAACCAGACGTAGGTCTAAATTTAATTGAATTACAATTAATGTCAACCAATTCATATGAAATAGTGTCCACACCACCTAATGATGTTGATATTGAAACTCTATTATTTTGTACATTTTGTATTATGATATATCTATTATCATATGAATATTCTATTTTTTCCAAACTATCTTTAAAATCATATTTTAGTGTAATTCTGTTATATTCAGCATTATTAAAATGAAGTGTAATTGATACTCTATCAACACCATAATTTTTTGCTGATTCCATTAAATTTGCTAGAGATCTGAATCCTGCAAATACATCTAGATTCTTTAAATTTTGATTTATGTACTTATCCAATCCTTTATCTCTTAAATCTTGTTCTGCTTTAGGAGATATATCCCAATATCCTTGTACAAACTGAAAAGGAATATTCCAACTGCCCATGTTAAAAAACCAACTTCCAGTATTAGCTATGGAAACATCAACTCTGGTGACATCGGAATACATTGCCCTTTCAGGGTTAGAAAAGCCAGCAAATGGGTCGGACCAGATATCGCCAGGGTCTCTATAATTTATTAAGTCCCATACCTTCTGCTGTATGCAAGTACATCTCTTGTCGAATTCAGGACCAATATTGTCTGCACCTACTGAAAATTCTTTTTCACCACGGCATTCCTTTTCATTGAGATATCTTACATAGTTTTCCCACTTTGCTTTTTGGTCTTCAAGGCAAGCAGTTTCATCACAATTCCTTATATTGTATGTTCCAGATTCACACTGTTTTTCCTGAAAATAATTTACACCAGAACTAATCTCTTGAGTTATCCTACTACTTAAAGTAGAAGAATAAAATATTACAAAAAGAATTAATATGAATATAATTACTTTTCTAGCAGTTATTTCCATTTATCTACCCTCTAACTATAGGGAAGGATTGGTAATATTTTCTGATTTTGCCACCTATTTTAACTTCAATTTCAAGGTCTGGAATTTTTATATCTCCAAGAACTCCCCTAGTATTTACCATAGTAAACCCGATAATTCTTGAATCGTTCATTTCAAATTTTTTAAACTCCCAAGTCATTTTATACTGATTTTTTCCTTTTAAAACATGCTGTGGTTCTGTTAATAAAAAAGAACCATCTTTTATGTTTAAATATGAAGGCATCCTAAAAACAACTCTCAACTCTTCTATTTCATCTGCTTTTATATTTTCAAATCCTATTTTTGTTTTAAGACTCTTAACTCCCTCGTGTTCTACTCTTTTTACGCCATATATTCTTGTTTCTACATCAAGAGGATTTGACATTTTTCTATAATAAATATAGCTAACAATAATTATAATTACTAAGAGTAAAATATACAATGCAAGATAATTGTATGAATACTCAAGTTGCTTTGTTTCTCCTCTTTCTAATTCTATATTAAAAATCGCTTTTCCAGATTCCTTATCAAATTCTGAATTGGATGAAAAGAAAAACTTACTAAAAAAACCTCTTGGAACTTCCCTTTGATATACTGCTTCAACATTACCTAAGTTTCTAATTTCAATTATATTTGTATCTTTAAAAAAACTTTTATGAAAACTTTCTCTTTCAATTAAATTTTCATATTTTACAACCTCTAGTTTTCTTTCTTCAGACCATTCCCTTGCAGACCTACCATCATCAGAAATTTTTCTAATTATTACTTTAGCATCATAAATTCCAGGATAGAAATCACTAGATACATCTGCCTGAAAAACCTTATAATTACTTTCTTGAGAAAATGTTTCTTCAAATTCACTAAGTATTATATTCCCCAATTGTACTCTGACGATTACATTTTTAGGCTCTTCTAAATTCAATCCAGTAATTGTATAACCAAGAGGAGATATTGGAGATAATCTTGCACTTGATATTCTCGGTTCAAATTCTACAGGCAATTTTTCTCTTTTATCAATCTCAACATCTAATCTTAGAGAAACTTCCTGATTTTCTCCTAAAATTGCCATAGGAAATTGAAAGAAACCTCTATAATTCTCTTTTTGAGAAATTTGAATCATGTCTGGACTAACTATACTTGGAGAATAATCAAAATCACTATTTGCAACAAACTTAACACTAAACTCTTTCTGTGAACCTGATGATAGTAAAAAATCTCTTTCTTCAATAACAATATTCCAACCACTCTGATTTGGTATTATTACTCGAAAATTTTGCACATTATTTAAATTGTTTTTTACTACAAAATTATACTCTACATTTATGTCATCATTATATACTTTTTGTTTAAGTTTGTCAATCTGAACACTAAAATCTCCCTGTTGATTATAGATATTTGTAGAAAAAATTGATGGTACTAAAAAAATTACACAAATTAAAAAAATTAATTTTTTAGAAATCATCTTCCTCTGCCTCTTTAGTTTTTGCTTTTATCTTTTTTATTTCATCCTCAAGATTTAATTTAGTAATTATTTCCTTATATCTATTTCGAATTGTAACTTCAGTTACACCTGAAACTTCTGAAATATCTCTTTGAGTTCTTCTTTCCCCTTCAAGCAATCCTGCTATATAAAGTGCGGCTGCAGCAATACCAATAGGCCCCCTTCCAGAAGTTAATTCTAATGAGAGTGCTTCAGATAATATTTCGATTCCTCTAGATTGTGTTTTAGGACCATAACCCAAAACTGAGGCAAATCTTGAAATATAATCAACAGGATTTGATGGCAATATCTTTATTCTAAGCTCTCTAGTAATATACCTGTAAGACCGACCTATTTCTTTTTTATCTATTCCAGAAGCCTCAGATATTTCATCTAAAGTTCTAGGAATATTTTGTCTACGGCAAGCTGCATATACTACTCCCGCAACTACACTTTCGATAGACCTACCCCTAACTAAATTTTTCTGAACGGCTTCAGTATAAATTTTTCCTGCTTCTTCTTCAATTGAAGTTGGTAAATTCAAGAAAGAAGAAAGTCTTCTAAGTTCACCTAAAGCAATTTTCAAATTTTTCTCCATAACTGTAGATAGTCTTTTTTGCCATCTTTTTAGCCTTTGAAGTTTATATCTTTGCTTTTTGTCTAATGAGAATGTATCTGATTCAGAACCTATTGCAGTTCCCATTCCAAGATCATATTTTGTATATGAAGTTGGAGCTCCAGACCTTCTCATTTCTGAATCGTCAGATTCTTCAAAATCTCTCCATTCTTTTCCCAAAGAAATATTTTTACTGTCAATAACAAGGCCGCAAGACCTACAGACAATTTCTCCCTTGTCTTTATTGTTGTAAAGATTAGAACTTCCACACTCAGGACATTTTTTTATATTATCAGTAGCCATCTTAATTTTTCCAAATAAATGAGAAACATTTTTAAAGTTTACTATATATAGTACCGTAACTTTTATAAATATTTGTTGTCTTTAAAAAGTAATTTATTCTCTAGCGATTAATAAATCACCAGAGTTTATGGTTTTTCTACCAGAATGTTGTGCAATTTTTCCTGCTTTAGTTACAATCTCTGAAAGTTCTTCTTCAAGAACTCTTTTTAACTCTAATTTAGCATCATCAGATACTCTTTCTGCACCTTTTTCTTTCATCAATATTTCTAATGCTAAGATTGGTAATGTCATTTTTAATTTTTCCCCTTCACTTGTTTATATGCAAGATTTATGTCTTTTGCCTTTAAGGTTTTTCTTCCTGAATTTTCTGCAAGTAAGATTGCTTTTTTTACAATTTTTTCCGTTAGTTCTTCCAAAATTCTTGCTGCAGTTTCTTTTGCATCTTTAGATACTCTTTTTCCAGTTGTATCTTGCATAAATTTCCCTAAAGGAGCATAAGGAATGATATTTTCTCTTTTTCTCATACAATCTAATATGTATTAATGATTTAAAAAGATTTGTTTAAGGTAACAGGGGTTAAAAAAATTTTAGAAACCTTTAAAATAACAATTATATTTTATTTTTTTACACTACATATGGGGACGTAGTATAATCTGGCAGAATAGACGGCTCCAGACCGTCAGATGGGGGTTCAAATCCTTCCGTCCTCATTCTTCGCACAAAAGTATCTTCACCCCCATTGGGGCAAGGTCACTGCGTTCGTTGCATTCAGCAAAGCTGAATAGTTCAAATCCTTCCGTCCTCATTCTTCGCACAAAAGTATCTTCACCCCCATTGGGGTTCTCAACAATTTGTAAAATCAAATTCTTGGACGCTCAAAAATCAAGAAGATTTTTGTAGCACAAGGTCACTGCGTTCGTTGCATTCAGCAAAGCTGAATAGTTGGGAGTATTAATTCAGGTCTTCTACTTTTTTATTGTATCTTTTTTTTGAAGCATGGCCAAAATCGTGTTTTTTCCTTGCAGCAAGTATTTCACGGATATAAACTCGACCAATATCTCTTTCTTCAATTCCCATTTTTTTGATATATTCCTCTACTGTCTCATAATTGTCACTTTCAATTTCAAGTATAGGAGAAAGTCCAACATACTCGTCAATGTCAAAAGTTATATTTTCCATTCTATACTCAGTCCTATACTTTCTGAGGTCAAATATTTTTATATATCCTAATTCATTTAGTATTCTATGCATTACCTTGAAATTGCTTATTTTAACTCCAATTTCATCTCTTCCAGTAATATTATCAATTGCTTTCTTTTTTCCTTTAAGATTTAGATAGATGTATTTCCCCTTTTGTCTTATCCTTAATGCCTTTCCCTCTCTTGAAAGGTCTCTTTCTGGTGTGTCAAATCTAAAATCAATAACCCATCCTGTAAATATTTTTTGAGCGCCAAAATCTTCTATCTTTTTAATAACATCATCTTTGTCTATATTTCTTATTTTAACTTCAACTTCCTTCATCTTCCAAAACACCTTATCTTAATCTAGTTATAATGTGCTTTTTACCATTTGAAAATATCACTGCATCTTCAAATTGAGATACAATTGAGCCGTCAACAGTAGAAAGGGCATCATACTCATAAATTATATTATTTAATTTTAATACTTTCAAAGCATATAAAACTTTCCTTTTTTCAAGACCACCTTCAAGACCTAAATTTTCCCTAACCTCTTTTAATAACCATCTTTTTGAAAAAGGCAAATAAGGATAATTCTCTTTTATAAAATCCAAAACTTTCTTTGCAATTGGATCTCTTACAGGTTTATTGTTTGTCAAGTGCAAAATATTTGAAGGTCCACAACTTTTTACTTTAGGACTACCATATGTAAAAAATGGCTCAATTGCAAATTCACTATTATCTTCAACTTTTCTCCCATCTCCATTTTCATAATTTGGAACTGAAAGACCGCAATGTAAATCGTTTCTTCCAATTTGGTGACCAGATAAATTATGTATTGTATTAAAACCATGTTTTCTTGCAACACCATCTACAATTTTTCCTAAATCAGACATTGTTGATGAAATTTCAATATTTTCCATAATAGCATTTAAACCTTCAAAATTAGCATCCATTAATTTTTTATGCTTGTTATCTTCGATTTCAATAGATATTGCGTTATCGGTAATAAAACCATCTTTAGAAACACCAAAATCTATTTTTATCAAATCCCCTTTCTTCAGCAAATACCCTTCATCAAAAACAGTGTAATGTGCAGCAACATCATTAACTGATACTGTACAAGGAAATGCTGGCAGATATCCTCTTTCAAATATTGATTTCTCCACAAAATCTATTATCTGAGTAATGTCCATGCCAACTTTTGGCATCGATGAAACTTCTTTCCTCAGATTTCTTGTGAATTTTCCAATTTCAAAAAGAATATCTTCATTTAATTTTTCCATATATAAAATTAAGTAATATAAAAAAATATATAAAACTACCTAAATTATTTTTCATCAGAAACTTTTTTATCAGAGTTCTCAAAAGAGAGTTTTTCTCCCAGATATATTTTATTTACTTTACCAACTCTTATTCTGTTTAAAATCTTTTTATTATGAAGTTTTGAAATTATCTTACTCAAATTTGACTTAGTCATTGTTGGAATAAAGTTTAATATGTCATATTGTGAAATACCTTCATTTTGTTTTACAATTCCAGCAACTTCTCTTTCGTTTTCAGTCAAATATTTTTCAACATATTCTAAGTATTTTTTCTCTCCATTCTTTTCCTCAACTATTTCTAATTTATTCGGTAATTCTTGATTTTTTGCATCTATTTCTGTATTAATTTCTATTTCAAAACCTTTATCTTTATTGATTTTTTGATTCTCTTGGTCTAAATTCTCTTTCTTCATATTCTTTTTCTTTCTAATAATTAATATGAAAATAAATATAATTAGAACTGGAATAAAAAACAATACAAATAAAATATATTTTAAAATTCTATCAATTAGTGGTAATTCTTCTCTTAAACTAGTTTTAAAATTAACTAAAAATAATGTGTCTGATTCAATATTATTAAGTTCCCAAATATATTCTCCTTCCCTTGAAATTAAATAGTTTCTCGGAAAAATTTCATCTGGAGTTGCAAATTCTTTTTCAAAAAAAAGAGTATATCTTAAAAAATCAACAGGAAAGTTGAAATTTATGTAGTTAGAATATGTGTTTTTTAAAATAACATCTTCTGAGATTGGAGCAGAAGTTAGCGTTATATAAAATGTTTTATTTGCTGTTTCCTCAGGTCTAAATATAAAATAACTACCGGCAATATTGTACCCTAAAATATTCCCATCACTATCCCTTGCAGAAATAATTCTTGCCTCTCTTGGCTTTTCAAATGAAAAAGATGAATAACTCTCATTTTCATTAAAAACAAATTTATAATCAAATCTAGTATGGTCTGTATGAACATGGGAATATATGTATACGGATGCCGAATTAACAAGAGATATTCCTAAAAGCAAAAGAATTAGGAATGTAAATTTCCTTAACATAAAAATATACTAATTGACAAGATTTATAAACTTTATGAAAACTAAAAAAATATGGATATTCATATTGGTTTTATAATGGATGGAAATCGAAGATATTCGAAAAAGCAGTCCATTGATTTAAAACAAGGTTATAGAAAAGGAATGGAAAAGTTTTTGGATATGGTAAGATGTCAAGTAAAATATAACATTTATGAAACATCATTTTTTGCTTTATCAAATGATAATTACAAAAAGAGACCTATTGAAGAAAAAAAAGTTCTTTTTGAACTTATGAAATTTTTTGCAGATAACAAGGATGTAGAAAATTTCTTCATTAATAATAAAATAAAAATTAGTTTGAAAGGAA
>SKGP01000073.1 GCA_007117405.1 Candidatus Woesearchaeota archaeon
AATAAATAAGTTATAATTAATTATATGGGTAAAGAAAAAAGCAGTTTTATTGAGAAATTAGAGGCTGAAGTTGTAAGGTCTGCTGAAAATTATGTTGTTGATAAGGTTAAAAAAAAGATAATTAGAATTTCAGAAATATCAGTTTTTGTTGTTTTGGGACTTTTTTTGATAAGTTTTGGTCTTGCAATGGTGGTAGGGTATTATTTTCCAGTAATTGATAATGGAATAAACTTTTTAATTATTGGAATATTATTTCTTATGATAAGTTTCTTTTTGAGGTATTAAATTGAATGAAAATGAAAGAAGTTGAAATAAATGTGGATTTGAATCATAGGGAAAAACTTAGGAGACTTCATACTGCAACTCATATAGTAAATTATAGTGCTAGAAAAGTTTTAGGAAATCATGTATGGCAGAATGGTTCTAATTTGAAGGCGGAGTTTGGGACTCTTGATATAACTCATTATGATAATCTTTCTGAAAAAGAGATATATGAGATAGAAAAGATTGCAAATGAGACTATATTTGAAAATAAGAAGGTTCAAGTAGAAGAACTTGATAGAGGAGATGCAGAAAAAAAATACGGTTTTGTGCTTTATCAAGGTGGCGCTATTCCTATGAAAAAACTTAGAATAATTCATGTTTTTGATTCAGATATTGAAGCTTGTGGTGGAATACATATGCAGTATACAGGTGGCATAGGTATTGTTAAGATTATTGACGCTACAAAAATTCAAGATGGTGTTATAAGACTTAAGTATGTTGTTAGGGATTATGCTCTTGATTTTATATCTGACAGACAGGCAATATTAAATGAGGCATGTTCAGTTTTTACTGTTTCTCCTACACAATTGCCAAAGACTTGTGAAAAATTTTTCAATGAGTGGAAAGAACAGAAGAAAGATATTGAAAAACTAAAAAATCAACTTAAAACTTCATATATTGAGCAAATAATTTCCTCAAGGAAAAAGAGTTTTTTAATTTCTGGAGACTGGGATATGGGTTTTTTGCTTGATATATTTAATTCAGTTGTAAATGAAATTCCTTCTTTTAAGCTTGAAAGTGAAAAATTTATTTTTGCAACTAATGATTTAAAGGTTGAAAAATTCAAAAAACAGATTCCAAAGGGAAAATTCAATATATATGTGATGTGAAATGGGTAGTTTTTGGAAAATATGGTTTAGGAATAGAGTTTCTTTGCTAAAACATAAAAAAGGGGATTTGGAAATTGATGAGATAGGAAAAGTAATAATAGGTCTTATTCTCTTGATTATATTGATTGTTGTAATTACTGTTGTGATTCGTGGAGAGTTTTCAAATCAAGGTAGTCAGATAAAAGATATATTTAGATTTTCCTAATTTTTGCAACGAAAAAACCATTTGTATCATTATCCTGAGGCCAAATCCTTATAGTTTTTTCAGTTATTTCTTTTGGGATTGTTTTTCCTTCAAATTCTTCTAGTTTGTTGTTTAATATTAAATTTGGAAGGCTTGCCAGTTCAAGTTTTGCTCCTTCATTTTTTACTAAGAATTTTTCTATGCATAATTCGTTTTCTTCTGGGTCGAGGGAACATGTAGAATATGTCATAATTCCTCCTGTTTTTAGGAGTTCGAAAGCTCTTTGAAGAAGTTTTAATTGAAGATTCTGCATCATTTTTAGCTTTTTTGGATTATATGTTTTAATTGTTTTTGGAGATTTTCTTATAACTCCTGAACCTGAACATGGCGCATCTAGAATAATTCTATCAAAGATTTCTTCTCCTTCTATTTTAGTTCCGTCATTGTTTGTAATAACTATGTTTGTGAGTCCAGACCTTTCAAGGTTTATTTTTAGAGGTCCAAGTCTTGTCCAATCTACTTCATTTGCAATAAGAATTCCTCTATTATTCATTTTATCCCCAACTTGAGTTGTTTTTGAACCTGGGGCTGCTGCCATATCTAAAACCATAAAACTATCATTAATTTCTTTTGGTATTTCAAGAAGTTCTGGAGGGCACATTGAGGTTGCTTCTTGGACATAGATTTGCCCTAGAAAATGTTCATAAAGGTTTCCAAGGTCAGACCTTTCATTTTCATCATATTCACTAAAATAAGCATTTTTACACCATGGTACTGGAGAGAGTTTTAAACCTTTTTCTCTAAGCTTATTACATATTTCTTCAGGATTTTTTGTTTTTATTGAATTTATTCTAAAAGATTTTCTTTGAACTGTTAAAATACATTCTTTAAATTTCTCATATTCTTCCTCAGTTTTTAGCATTTCTTTGAATCTTTTTTCAAAAATTGGTTTTATTTGTTCTTTCAAAGGAACATTTTCAAACCTGTCTTTTTTCTTACCCATAACTTATTGGGGTTAAACAAAATTTATAAATGTACTTTTTTGACTTTTTAGTTATGGTTAAAAATAAAGTTCAGTTGATTACATATCCTGATTCTTTAGGTTTAAATTTAAAGGATTTAAATTTTGTGTTATTAAACTATTTTAAGGAGGCAGTAGGTGGTGTTCATATTTTGCCTTTTTACCCTTCTTCTGGTGATAGAGGGTTTGCCCCTTTGACTCATTTGGTTGTGGATGAAAAATTTGGTACTTGGGAAGATATTAAAGAGATATCAAAGGATTTTGAAGTTATGGTTGATTTTATGATGAATCATATCTCTCTTGAATCGAAATATTTTCAAGATTTTCTTAAAAAAGGTTATGATTCGAAGTATGCAGATATGTTTTTAACATATGATAAAGTTTTTGGAGATGAATATTATAAAGAGGATGTGGAGAAAATATATAGACCAAGACCTACAGAGCCTTTTATGAATGTTCATCTTCCGGGAGGAATTGAAAAAAAAGTATGGATAACATTTTCGCCAGACCAAATAGATCTTGATTGGAAGTCTTATGCTACTTTGGATGTTATGAGCAAATTTTTGGAAAAAATGAAGAGTTCAAATATATCTTATTTAAGACTTGATGCTGCAGGATACACTTCAAAACTTGCGGGTACTTCTTGTTTTTTTAATCAAGAGGCATATGAATATATTGATTGGATAAAAGAGAGAGTTGGCGATAGTATCAAACTTCTTCCAGAGGTGCATTATAATTATAGTTTGCAATTAAATATTGCCCAGAGGAGTGATTTGACTTATGATTTTCAATTGACAATACTTTTACTAAATGCGATTTATTTTGGTAATACTAATTATTTGAAGCACTGGATAAGTATTAGACCAAATAATGTAGTTACTGTGCTCGATACTCATGATGGTATTGGTATTATAGATGCAGAAGAACTCTTACCTGATGATGAGATTGAGAGAACAAAAGAAAAACTTTTTGAAAAAGGAGGAAATGCAACTATGAGAGCAACAGGTATGAATTCAGATAATTTTGATGTTTATCAGATTAATTGTACTTATTTTTCTGCAGTTGGTGATGAAGTACTTTATCTTATGGCAAGAGCAGTTCAATTTTTCCTTCCCGGGATTCCTCAGGTTTATTATGTCGGCCTTTTGGCAGGGGAGAATGATATTGATCTTCTTGAGAAGACTAATCATGGAAGGGATGTTAATAGGCATTACTATTCTTTGGATGAAATTGAAAGAGAACTTAGAAGGGATGTAGTTCAGAAGTTAATATCATTAATGAAGTTTAGGAATAATTATCCTGCTTTTAATGGAGATTTTGTGATGCTTGATAGCAATAATACCACTATTTCTTTGAAATGGAGTTTTTCTGGATACGATTGCATATTAAATGCTGATTTTGCTTTAAAGCAAATGATAATTAAATATAGTGTATTTTCAAATGGAAAAATGGAATGGAAGGAGATTGATATTGGAAATTTGAATTCAATTATAAATTATGAGGATTTTCATCATTAGTTATTTAAATAAACTTTAATTGGTTTTTTTATGAGAACATTTGTAATTTATTCCCAAACTGCATCCACATCACCATATATAAAAGATTTGAAGGGTGCAGGAAGGTGGGATATATTGCTTCATTCAATTATTTCTGGTCTTTTCGCATCGAATACTTTTAGAGATGATGTTTCAATTCATCTTGTTCTTATGGGAGAGCCAACACCGCCAAGGCATATTGAGATAAAATATGATAAAAAGAATACCATTTCTAAGAAAGATTTGAAGAAATTGGTTGAAATTGCTTTGAGAAAATTTCGTGAAGGAAGAAAAGTTGAAGCACACCCTGGCGTTTTTATTGATAATTTAGATATTGATTCCTTAGTTAATGAGTTTGAGAGTGAAGGAAGAAATATATTTATTCTTGATAAATTAGGAGAACATGTAAAAAATATCCCACCTAATTTGCTTGAACATGGAGTTTTTATACTTGGAGATTATGATGGATTTGATAAGAAAACTAGAAAGTATTTGAAAAAAAATTGTAATAGATTATCTTTGGGTAATCAGATTTATTTTACATCTCAAGCGATTACTATAATTAATTATGAACTTGACAATCTTTAATTGCAGAGATTAAATACAAAGTTTTTTAAATATTAGTCACATTATTTAATTACTAAATAGGAATGAAAAATGAAAAAAATATTGAGTTTGATAATTGGAATATTTCTAGTGATGAATTTTGCATCAGCTCAGAGCATAATTTCTTATGAAATGAGAGGAGATTGTTCTGTAAAAGTTTCTGAGTCTCAAATCCATTCTTCAAAGCTTATGTCTTCTGAGGATTGTATGCATAATATTAGGACTTATAGTATGCCGGAATCAATAGTACCGGAAAATAGAGTTTCAAAGGTTACAACTAAGTATGTAGAGAAATCTTATGAAAAAGAGGTTGAAACAGTTCCAGGAGTAAGATTCACTGAGAGAATTGATAAAGTAGAATGTGTGGGTTATTGTGAAGGAAAAAGTTTTAATATAGAAAATGTTGAACCTAAAAAGTCATGGACTCAGAGAATAATTAATTTTGTTGCAGGTTATATTAATTAATTACTAATTA
>SKGP01000049.1 GCA_007117405.1 Candidatus Woesearchaeota archaeon
AAGTGATGATTTTACATTTGAAAATTTTGTTGAAGGTGGATTAATAAGGCCAACTATCCTTCTGGCATCATTCATAACATTCATATTTGCAATGTTCTTGCTTTTAGTTGGAAATTTAAAATGGGGTGGTTCATTTATCATATTTTCATTCGTTTTAAACTTATATGCAATTTACATCTCATTTGTGGATGAACCTAGTGTCTTTAGAACAATGAATCTTGCTTTCAAAATGGTTTTGTTTATTTTTGAAGTGGCTGCATTCAATTGGGTATTAATAAATATATTATACTAATTTTCTAAAAAACACTACTTTTTAATTATAAAATTTTTTTAAAAACAATAAAAATATATAATTTTTTATGTCAATAGTATACGAATTTTCCAAAATTAAAGAAGCATTCTCAAAAGTTAGGAATGATATGAATTTTCTTGCAGATAAAATAAGCGAAAATTATGACGAATTCATATCAAATCATCAAAAACTTGCAAAAGAGATTGAATTATTGTCAAATAAATTGAGAAATGGTATAGATGAAATAAAAAATTCTCATAATATGCAGGGGTCAAATATTGATGAAAGGGAGATATTTAATCTAAAATTAGAAATAAAAGATTTAAAATCTGAAATTAACTCAGTACAAAAAGAGCATGATAAGGTTTCAATCTCAATTTCTGATATAAAAAAAAACAATAAGGAAATAAAAGATATAAAAGAAAAACTACACACTAGCGAATTGGAGATATACTTGCTTAAGGAAAGAATAGCTGAAAAGGATGCAGAAATAAAACAGATAAAAGATGTGAACAAACATATGTTCAAATTAATAGATGAACTATCAAATTTAGAACTTGAATTAATTAATAATCATAATAAATAAAAATGGATTTTGAACAAAAAAAAAGACCACAGCAAAACGAAAATATGTATCATATTGAAAATTTAAAAAATGCCAGAGAATTTTCAAAAAATTTACTCCAAGAAATGGGAGAGTTAATAAGGTCTATAGTACTTTTTGGTTCAAATACACATAATACTGCAAATAAAAACTCCGATATTGATATAATGATTGTTCTTGATAACATTTCTGTTTTTGTGACACCAGAGCTTAGAGAGGCGTATAGGATAATTACAGAAAAAATTTCAAGTGAGATAACAAATAAGCTTCATGTAATGACTGTAAATCTTAGCGATTTATGGGACATGGCAAGAAAAGGGGACCCACTACTTATAAATATATTAAGATATGGAACACCTCTATTTGATAGAGATTTAGTGGAACCTATGCAATATCTACTTGAAATTGGAAAAATAAAACCCACCAGAGAAACTATTTATAATTACATGTCTAGGTCAAATACTCTTTACAATGAAACTAAAAATCATCTAATAGATGCGACATTAGATTTGTATTATAGTTCAGTTGACATGATCCATGCAACTTTAATGATAAAAAAAATAATGCCTCCTTCTCCAAAAGAAATGCCAAAAATTTTCAAGGAAACATTTAAAGATGATAAAAAAATGCTCAAACATTCTCAAACATTTGAAGAACTGATAAAAATTGCAAAGGATATAGAACATAGAAAGATAGGTGAAATAGTTGGGGGAGAATATGAAAAACTGAAAAAAAAGACTGAAAAAATGATTTTTGAACTTGAAGAATACAATAAAGATAAATTAAAAACCATAGATGATTTTGAACTTTGAAATAAGTTTATAATAAGTGAAGAATTATTTTATTTATGACCTTTGAAATAATAGTAACTAAAGAGTATGAGGGAAATTCTCCAAAAAGCTTTATTAAAAAGCATGTTGATGTTCCCTATTGGAAAATTCCACAGCTCTTAAAAGACAAAAGAATAACTATAAACAAAAAAAAAATAAAACAGGACACTATATTAAAAGAAGGTGATGTGATAAAAGTTTGGCTTAATGAACTAAAGCCAATTTTACAAACTCAAAAAGAAAATAGAAAAATAAAAAATCTCAATATTGAAAAAATATACGAAAACGAAGATTTTATAATTCTAAATAAGAAACCGGGAATAGTAGTTCAAGGTGCACAAGACAACGAACTATCCTTATCATATCATTTGGAATATTTAAAGGAAAAAAATAAAGATTCAAGCTCATTTGATTATATACATGCACATAGAATTGATAAAGATACTTCGGGGATTCTAGTAGTTGGAAAAAATTTAATAGCTTTAAGGAAACTAAATGAAATTTTCAAGAATAGGGATGTTAAAAAAAAATATGTTTGTCTATGTTTGGGTAAATTTGAAAAGAAAACTGGTACAATTGAAAACTGGATTAAAAGAGCTAAGCAGGGTTCTAAAGAAAAAGCAATTATTTCAAATGATAAGTCTGAAGATGCAAAAAAGGCAATAACTATTTTCAAAGTATTAAAAGAAATTGAGTTCGAAAACGACATATTCTCATTTGTAGAAGTTGAGATAAAAACTGGGTTAATGCATCAAATAAGAGCACATATGAAATATTTGAAACATCCTATTATTGGTGATTCTATGTATGGAAATTCATTCCTAAATAAAAAACTTGAAAATGTTCTTAAAAGACAATTTTTGCATGCAATAAGTCTTGAGTTTGAATGGAATGGAAAAAATATGAAATTTGAAGCACCTTTGGCTGATGATTTAAAAAAAACAGTTGAATTCCTTGAAAATTAAATTCTATAAGACTTTTAAAAGAATCAAGTATAAGAAATGTTTATAAAGATAGACTTTGTCTTTTGAATAATGGAAAATAGAAAAACTCTTTCGATTTTGAATTCTTGTCTGAAGTGTAATTCCAAATGTTGTAAATCTGAAAGTCCAATAGTTCTTGAAAAAGAAAGAGATTTAATATTAAAACAAACAGAGAAGGATTATTTTAAAAGAGAAGAAAACTATTACATTATACCTAATGATCCCTGCCCATATTTAAAAAATAATATTTGCTCTATTGAGGATATAAAACCAATTGATTGTAAAGCATATCCTTTAACTATTATTGAAAAAGAAGGAAATCTATTTATAGGAATTTATGAAAATTGTCCTGGGTTAAGCTACATAAATGATAATTTTTTAAAAGAGGTTAAAACTTTGTTTAACAAATATTCTCTTGAGGAAAAAAAAATGCTTGCAAAATTAAATTTTAAACAAAATTATTCTCATAAATTCTTCTCAGAATTATAATTATTATAATTTGTAAATTAAATTTTTTCAATCATTTCATCAAATATTCTTTTACAATGCATGACTGTTTCATGATGCTTGTTTGTTTTTGTGGGATAGTAATTGAATTTTGAAAAATGATAAAAATTTTCAACCATACATGTGCCACAATATGGTTTGAAAACACACCGATCACAAATCGGATTTGATTCAATCATAGAATTGAGAATAGCTTTTGAAGTCTGAGGTTTTTTGAAAATTGAATTCCAATTATCTTTGAAAACATTTCCTAATTTAAATTCATCTTTTCCTAAAGCTTCATGGCAAGTATATATATCACCATTGCTATGGTATGTTATCTGTCCTGTTGCAGCTCCACAGGGACTTTCATAATCAGTATGATAAGTTGGCCTTGCCTCTAGAACCTTAATATCATATAACTCTCTCATCCTATCATCAACAGGAATCCCTTTTGCTCTAAGTTCTTTCATATATTCAAGAGATTTTTCATAAAAATCAACAAATTCATCAAAAGGATATGACATATCTTCTGACTCTTCTCCAACAGCCTTACCAACTCTAGTAAGTCCCCTTATATCTAAAAGATTCAGATCTAAAGATAGATATTCATCTATTATCTCTTTGTGATAAGGAAGTGAATGTCTTGTAAGCGTCATCAAAGCATTAACTTTCCAGTCTTTTTTCTCTTGTTTAAGTAACTCATTAATTTTTCTAATCCAAGAAACTACATTTTGATGAGTTCCAACCTCCCTACCCTCTTTTACATGTATTATTCTATTTTTATCATGAACTATTTTCGGCCCATCAAGAGAAGTACAAATTGAGACATCATTTCTAATTAACCAAAGTGCCATCTCTTCAGTCATAAGAGTAAGGTTAGATACTATTGTAAATTGTAAATCTTTTTTTTTGGTTTTGTTTAATTCTTTAGCATAATTTGTCATAAGCTTAACTAAATCAAATCTTGCTGTTGCCTCTCCGCCTTGGAATTCTATTGTGGCTGCATTAGATGAAGATTTCATAATAAATTCTATTATTTTCATTGCAGTTTTTTCATCTAGGTCGTACTCTTCTTTAGAAGAAGTTATTGGCAGAGGGTCTGCAAAACAGTACTTACAACCCAAATTACACCTTGAAGTTGGAATCACAATATGCAGAGAAGTTCCGTTATCTAAAAAAGAGTATCTTTTTTTTGTTTTTTTTACAATTGAATTAAAATTTTTTTCCGTTACTATTATTCCTTTCTCTTCAAGTTTTGAATAAATATCTAAATCTTCAATTCTTCCTCTTCTGAGCTGTTTGAATGCAGAATCATTTAAAAAAATAAAACCACCATCATCAACAGTTAGCAAATAAAGCATTTTTGACTTGTCATACAAATCATGCCTATAATAATTTGATATATAATCTACACCTTCTTTTTTTTCGAACATAGATATTTCTTTTTCAACTGGTACATGGAAAGAGTTAGTGTAAAATTCTTTATCTGTTATTCCTTTAATAATACCAAATTTTTCTTTATCTATGTTAACAAACCTTCCAGCTAAACCTTCCGCAGGTGTAGCCAAAAAAGTAAAATTAAGCTTATGTTTGCGAGCTAAAGCATCAATTTTTTCTTTCATAAAAGAAGCAATTTCAAGCCCTAACTTTCTAGCTTTTTCATCTTCACCGTGGTGCT
>SKGP01000077.1 GCA_007117405.1 Candidatus Woesearchaeota archaeon
CCTATATCTATAAAAAACTTTTCGATTATAAGAGCAATTTCACTGTAAAATGAGTATATATATCTACCTTTCATAAAATAACCTCCATTTGGGTCGTATATACTTGTAAGTTCATCAATAATAAATTTAGGATTGTTAAAATGCCTGAAAATTGCAGAAATTAATCTAGTAAGTACAGTGTACTCAGGAAGTCTTGATAAGTCTTTTGAATTTATAAACATTTCAATTGGTCTTTTCTTGCCATCTGTATCTCTAATATAACTCAAGGTGATGTACATGTTTTCTTTTACAAAACGACTTTTTAATTTGTAAACCTTAGCATTTACCATCTCAGGTCTTTCAATTACATCTTCTTTTGTTTTTGCTGCTTCAAGAGTAAGTATCTTTTCTGTGGAAGGTACAGCTTCTTGCTTTGTTGAAATTTCAACATTTCCAGGACTGGAAAAGTCAATCTCTTCTATTGTTATATCTGTTGAATTTAATACTTCCATTTTTAATTGAATAAACCTCCATTTTTACCATGATATATGGTTGTAAGTCTTCCAGATGCAGTAACTAGTACTTCATCACCTGAAATTATTTTTTCTTTACCACCATCATTTAACTTAAATGACTTTTTCTTAAATCTCTGAAAATCTGTCTCTTCTCCTTCAATGCTAAGTATAGGATAACGGCTCCCGTCCCTGTATACTGTAATTCCTTTTAATCTATTTTTCCATGCTTTCAAGTAAATTTCTGAAATTGTTTCTGGGTCAATATCCTCAGCTAAGTTTACAGTGGATGAAATTGAGTGGTCAACATATTTTTGAGCAATACCCTGAATTTTAACTCTCATCTGGGGTGTTATATGATGAGCTGTTCTAAAAAAATAAGATGGAAGTATTTCTTTTAGATCTTTTTCTGTAGTTGCATTTTGAACTTTTTCAGATAAACCTTTAACATCAATATATGCTTGAACAGTATTATGAAAAACTTTGAAATAAGTATCAACTCCTTTATTTAACGTTTCAGACCTCCTAGTGTAATAAAGTGCGAAAATAGGTTCAATTCCACCTGAAATACCAATATAGTTTTTATCTTTTGTTCTAAATCCGCATATTGCATTGGAAATTGTCCCCGTTGGTGCAATAGAGAGAATTGCAACATTTCTTATTCCATTTTCTTTTATTAAATCCTTAACATCCTCATCAAGAATCTCTTTAAAAAAAGGATTTTTCTTATATCCATCCCAATAATAAACTGGAGCAGGTCCTTTTTCTTTTGCAATTATTGCTGATGTTCTATAAGAATTCTGAGTAATATGATTCATAACTTTTTCCAATAAATTTATTCCTTCTTCACTATCATATGCAATTCCAAGTTGATTAAACATATCTGCAATACCCATAACTCCAAGACCTATTCTTCTTGTTTCATGAGCTGCAGACCTTTGTTTATCAAGGGCATTTAGAGTTTCATTCCACCATACAACATTATCTAAAAACCTTACTAAATTTCCAGTAGTTCTTGAAAGAAGATTCCAATCTACATATGCATTATCACTGTATCCATTTTTAACCATCCTAGATAAGTTTATTGAACCTAAGTTACATGCACCCCCATCTTCAAGTGGCACTTCGCCGCACGGATTAGTACATGAAATTGGTTTTCCTACATAATTTGATGGAGAGTATTTTGTCATTTCAGACCAGAAAATAAGTCCAGGCTCTGCTGTTTTATAATTTCCTTCAACAAATTTATTCCAAATATCTCTTGCTTTATGAAGTTGTTTTAATTCTCCAACATTTTTACTTTTGTAATAAGTCATAAAATCTCCTGAAAATCTAATTGCTAAATCATAATCTAGACTTTCAGATTCCAAAACAAAATCACCATAAAAGTCACGGTCAGAAACATCTTCAAGTTGTTCTTTTGATATCTGAGGAATACTATTTTCAAGTAAGTATGAATTTAATTCTTCAATATTTGAGAATTTTTCCAATAATTCATATTTTGACATATCTTTATTTGAGATACCATAGGAATAATTGTAATCATCACTGCTTTTTCCTTCAACTTTTCCACCTTTAAAAGCTTTTTTGTAAACTAAGATTGTCTCCTTTCCATAAAGATTCTGCTCTTCAACTGCAGACATAAATTCATCTGAAACTTTTATTGAAATATTTGCAAATCTAACCTGAGTATTTTCGATAATATTTTTTCTTGCTTCTTTAAGTTGTTGTTCTGAAAACATTCCAGACCATGTAAGTCTATCCATAATTTGGTTTGTAACCCAATTTGGTTCTTTTTTAACTTGAATAAAATCAATTACGTCTGGATGCTTAATATCAATAGTAAGCATTAATGCACCTCTCCTTCCCGATTGGCCAATAAGTCCAGTTGTTAATGAGTAAAGTTCCATGAAAGAAACAGAACCTGTTGAATTGTCAGCAGCATTATGTACAGTAGAATCTTTTGGTCTTAATTGGGATACATCAATTCCGATTCCACCACCATAGGAATAAGTCCTTGCAGCTTCATATGCAGCTTTATATATACTTTCAAGACTATCTGTTTCAATTAATGAAACAAAACAGTTTGCAAGTGTTTTAAGTCTATATAAGTCTCCTGCTCCTGCAATTACTCTTCCTCCTGGAAGATAATAGCCATTGTATAAATCAAGATAAAATTTCTCTGCATACTCCTCTCTTTTGATTGAATCATCTTCAACTGAAGCAATATAGGCAGCAAGTCTCATATAAACATCTTCAGCTTTTTCTTCAATAGGTTTCTTTCCTTCAAGGTCTTTTAGAAAATATTTTTTTTGATATATGCTTTTAGCAAGTTCATTCCCACCAAAATAATCTGGATGTGTTGGAAGTTTTCCTGATTGAATTTTCTCAAAAAGGGAAAAGTAAATCTCTTTATAGTTGCTTATTCTTTCTGAACTTACCAATTTAGAGAGTTTACTCTTATGCTCAAACATAAGTTCCATCCTCTTAAAAAATTGGTCCCTTAACATTTTTTCTTCATTTATTTTCATATTTTCTGTAATTGTATCCATTTTTATATTGACTTGTAATCTATCTGCTCAAAATCATTTAATTTTTCTATCTCTCCAATAAAATCTTTCATCGAGCCATAGTTATTATGAACAATTGCAAACTTTAAAAATGCAATTTCATCAACTTCTTTCAGATTCCTTAAAACCATCTTCCCTATCTGTGTTGTAGGAAGTTGTTGTAATTCTATTTTTTTAATGTCTGAAAGTATATTTTCAAGAACTACTTCTATCTGCTCTAGCGTTATAGGTCTTTTTTCACATGCCTTCATAATGCTTCTTTTAATTTTTTGAAAATTAAATTCTTCAACATCACCATTTGATTTCAAAACCTCAAGGTCTAACTTTAAAATTTTCTCTAAAGTTGAAAACCTTTTCTCGCATTTAAGGCACTCCCTTCTTCTTTTAATAGAACTTCCATCTTTACTCTCTCTAGAGTCTATTACTTTTGTTTCTTCGCAGTTGCAATATGGGCAGTTCATTTTATTATCTCGGCACATATATATAGTGGTTGTTTCTTAATTGGAACACCACATCTTGTGCCATTGTACTTATTAGAAATCTTTTTCTTTATATTATTTGTTTACAACTGGAAGTGTCAACATAAATGATAGTTATATTTTAGAAAAAATCAATATGTTGTGTTCCTATATAAATAAAGTTACTATATATGGTAAGTGTGAAATTCACATAAATTCTTGCGAACTATTTATAAAGAAAAGTTCCAAGTAATAAAATATGATAATTATAGCCCTTGCATTAATTGATATACACACACTATTTGTATTGTTACTTGCCGATACTCTGCCTTTTATCTGGGTACTTTCAGGTAGCACAATGGCAATACTCAAGGGTCTTTTTTTTTACATACCAACAAGAGATTTTTTCAGTTTGTTGGACATTATAGTCGGACTAACCATGCTTTTTCTTTTGATAACAACTCTGCATGTAGTGATATTTTGGATGATTTTTATTTATTTAATATACAAAATAATTATGAGCTTTATATTTTTATAAGTTATTTAATTTGTTTTCACTGAGTAGTTTTATTGCTAAATAATAATTTTGCAGAGATTCAATGGTTCCGGTTTCATATGTAGTGTGATAATTTAAAGTTGGTATTTGTAGGGTTGCACCATTATATTTTCCTTTACTCTCGCTTGAAATTCTTCCAAGTTCAGTCATCCCGATTGCTGAATTCTTATACTCAATAGGAATTTTATTTTCAGTTAAGATTTTTTCCAATTCTTCTACAATTTGAAGGTCAAATTTACCGTTTTCATCTCCTTTTCTCAAAACTAAGAAACCTTTCTCTTTATTGTTAAAATTTTCATAAGGTGTAGTGTCTAGAGTTATTATTTTTAAATTAGAATTATCTTTGTCCATATAATCTAAAACATTCTTCCAACTAAGGCCTATTTCTTCTTTTGTTGTAAATATTATATTATCCTGAAAATTAGTTGTTTTAAGCAAATATAATAGAACTGCTACAGAAATCGCATTGTCGATTTGACCATAAAATTTGTCTTCTTTAATCTTTATTGAACTTTCAAATCCAAATATAATTTCATTTTCCTTTGGTTTTTTATCTAAATCATAGGAAACATACTTTTTTTTATGGTCTAAATTAAATCTTTGGGTTGTATAAGTATCTAAAATTTCTCCCGAAATATTATCATAAGAAAAAATTTTTTCTCTAGTATGCCTTTGTGCTGCCGATTGATAAAACTCCATATCCTCCCTATTAAATTTTAAATTCATATC
>SKGP01000017.1 GCA_007117405.1 Candidatus Woesearchaeota archaeon
ATAATATGGGGCTTAGGGAAGTTGTGGGATTTTGTGATGTAAGGTATTTTGGGCCAACTCTTGGAAGTCCAGAATTTGAAGAGATGAAAATAGATTATAGTTCAAAGATAATTAAAGCAAATGATACTAATCAATTTAGATTTCAATATAATTATGGTATAGACCAAATAGATTTTGTTGGACCTACATTTCAAACTATAACACTTGATACGGATAAAGACTGGTCTCAAATGGGAAGGACACATACCTATAGAGATAATCAATTGATAAGAACTGAGGCACCTGATATTATCAAGATTGCTTTATTTTCACATAAAATTAAGGATTTTAGAGATGTTAATGAAGCTGTTGAGTTTGTAAATAATTCAGTTAATCTAATGAAAACTATGAACATAACTAAAAATTTAACCTCTGTTGGTACTAGAACAGAAGTGAGAATAAAAGTAGAATCTGTTCCTAGTACAAGAAATCTTACTGTTTATCAGATAATTCCAAAAACATTTGCTTTAACATCAAATCAAATAAATTTTATTAATGATGGTGGTGGTCAAAGATTTATTGTAGATAACGACCCTATAATTGGTTGGTATTTCAATGAGTCAACGGGAAGTGAAGAGATAATATACGAAATACCTACTGGGGGTGAGGGAGGAATAATAATAATTACTCAAGAACCAGTAATATTTAATGGGGGCGATTTAATAATAAATTATAGACAAGGAGGGTGTGCTTTAGGAGAAGCTCATTTATTTGATTTAGATATAATAGAGGATAGTGTTATAAGGACTAAGGGTACTAGTACTTATCAGGTATGTGTGGACCATTTAACTGAAGACTTAACAGATAGTAATGCAAATAATTTTTTACATGTATTAAACTACACTTTAAATGGAAATGTATCAATAAATAATTTATCTGGATTTAATTTTGGGGCATATCTTTCAACAACAAATACTTCTCTTTTTTGGGATATTAGTATACAGGAAACAAACCCTGGTGGATACTCTTGTTTGGGTTCTGTAACTGATTTGGATAGTTCAACATTTGGTGACTGTGAATTTGTACCTGAAAATAGAATTTGGTTAAGACTTGGTGAAGATAGTACTCCACCTACGGCAAGGCTTGATAGTTATATACCTTCTAACACTGCATTTCTTAGGGTAATAATGGAAGAAGAGCCAAGTGGTTCGGGTCTTAATAGTTATACTTATTGTGTTTCAGATTCAGATAATACTTGTACTGATTGGACTTCAATTGAGTCTATTTCAGGAATTAGTTTTACAACAGGAAATATTAGAGTTTCTTGTCCTAATAATTGGGGTTGCATTAAATATATACATGTAAATGTTTCTGATAATGCTGGTAATATGGGAAATCATATTTTGTATGCAAATCTTTTGGATAAGGGTTCAGCATGTCAACCTGATTGCAGTGCAAAGCCATCTCCAAATAGGTATATAAAAGAGTGTAGAAATTTGAATGGATGTACATATTTCACAGCTCCTTGGGAAACAACTGAAGAAGAAAGAGGACTTGCTGCAGCTGAAGCATGCCACATGGCAACTTTGAATTCATGGGTTAGCTTTAACGCAACACATGAGATACTGTGTCCTTTGGGACCATTGAGAGAGAATAGATTTACAAGCGAGCCAGTGACACTTGAGATGCCTAATTGTAAACATGTTCAGAAAACACCTCATGTTGCATATCTTGACGGACAGCAAATCACATTAAGCATTATTGTATGCAAAAAATGAAGAAAGCAAATATTCCTACCAATGTATTTTTTTATATATTCTTTGCAATAGTTATTGTTTGGATACTTTTTTTTGGCCTGAAAAATATTCTTTTTATTGATGAAACATTAACTGAAAGGGATAAGATGCTTATTAAAGTAGAAATGAAACAAGCATTTGAAAAATGTCTTGACCCATTAAATAGAGGTAGGTATGAAATATTAGAATTTAACCATAGATCTTTTAATGGGGTATGCATTTTAAGAGAAAATTATTTAGATACTATAAGGGTTGGAAATCCTGTGGAATGGGATAGTATTAAGCAAGGCGGGCATAATGTTGTCTTAGTAAGTACTATTTTTAATTCAACAAATTATCCTATTTCTTATAATGTGATTGATAGTTTTTCCCTTGATTTTGAGTTGCCCTCTTCACCTTCTAACAACCATATATGCTGGTATGATTTTGAAAATACTGGAAGGGTTGAGATGAAGATATTATGTGAATGATTTCAAATATTTTGACCACTTAAAGATAACTGAAAAAATTTATAAATTGTTTTTTTAATAAAGGATTATGGTAAAAGTAATTTTTACATTTATGCTGATTTTATTAATCCCATTTGGATTTAGTTTCATTGCAGATACTGGAAATCAAGATCAAGTTTCAAATGAAGCTTTTGAGTATAACCAAGAAACTGGGGAAATTGCGTGTCTTGTTGATTATACAGATTCTTGTCTTAGTGATTTAAGAGTTAGAAGTTGTTGTAAGGAGTCTGGAGAAATTTTGACTTCATGTGAAAAGTCTTCTACAGGTAAAACTGTTGTAACGTGTGAAGAGTTTTTTTGTATGGGAAATACTAATGTTGGTGATAAGTATGAAAAAGAAGAGATAAATACTAATTTATACGGTTTTGGTGTTGTTAGTGATACTTGTGTTCAAAAAACTAATTCTGGTAATTTTAATAATGTTAATTCGTGTCAAGGTGAGGATTGTTTTATTCTTAAAAATTATTGTGGAATTGAAAGTGTTGAAAATGAAAGAGTTAAATGTGATTACGGTTGTTTAGATGGTGCATGTATTAGGCCTAATTGCTAGGTTGAAAATTTAAAGTGGGATAAGGAGGAAGCAAACAGACTTGAAACTGTAAAGTATCATATAGCAACAAGTCAATGTGAGGAAGATGATGTAACTGTTTCAATATATAAAAAAAGATTTATGTTTTCTGATGTTAAAATTGATGAGTTCAAGATAAATCCTAAAAAAAATATTGAATCCTTGGAATGGGTAGTTGAATATAATTCTAATTTTATTTTTGCTCCTAAATACTATATTGTTGCAGATGGGTTTAAAAGTACTAATGAACTTAAACTGAATTCTGAAGTTAAATGGGAAAGTTCTATAGAAAATACATATGATGTAGGTCCTGGAAATAATATTCTTGGAGTTAATCACAACTTGGATTTTAATAGGGAAATATTAGGATTAAAATTAAGTGCATCAGGAAATAGAGGTGTTTGTTGTGCTATTATTAGTGGGGAGTTTTCTTCTTGTATAACAAATGATGCTTATCTTACAATGTTGTTATTGAATACAAATACTTCAGGTTATATTTGGTATGGTTACAGCAATCCAAATGCAAATGATGTTTCAAGCAATTTTTTAGAAGCTGAGTTTTTATTTTCAGAGTTAGATAAAGAGTTTATATCTAGTAATAGAAATTTTGGTGATAGTTATGCATATGTGAAAAAAGATAAAACTATGGATTCTATAAATCCAGTTGGAAAAAATATTAGATTGTCTCAATGGTATGCAACTAAAGAAAATGCTAATGTTCATTATAATGATTGTAAAGTTGAATTTTTACTTGGAAAAGAAATTCAAAACAAATTTTTAATCCTTGATGATAATGGTGTTGAGAAAAGTTCTTTTTCAAATACACAGACAATTAATATTCAGGTTCATGGTTTGACTCAAAATACTTTTGAAATTTGTGTAAAAGAAGTTGGAAAAACATGTAGTTGGAAAACAATTTCAATTTCTGATTGGAAGTATGAAAATTCAATTTGGAAAGGTAAATTTGCTCCAGGCCATGAATTGAATAAACCTGGTAGATTTTCAATTCAATATAGGTCAAATAATTTTGTTAGTGAAGAAAAAATAATAAATGTTGTTGAAGATAAGTGTAATGGTACTTTGTGCTGGAAGAAGGAAGGTCTTACTTTTGAATCTATAAGAGATTGCCCTACTAATGAGGATTTTAGAAATTCTCTCAAATCTCCTTCATTTTATTCATCATCAGAAAATTTGGAATGGGGAAATGTTTGCTCAGTTGAACATAGAACAGAAACAGACAACAATTGTGATTCTTGGGTATGTAAGAGATATATTGAACCAAGTCCTCCTGGCTGTGGAGGGTATGATCATTCCAGATGTATGGGTCCAACAGATGTTTGGTGGTATGATAGTTGTGGAAATCCTCAAAATTTTTGGTATTCTTGTGAAGGAAAAGGGGGATGCTTAAATGGAAGGTGTGCTTGCGATCTTAATCCTGATAAAGGAAAACATATCTGTGCGTGGAGCCAAGCAAATTTTGATAAATATGTTGGTTGTGTTGGTGACCATATGGCATGGTCGATAAGAACAAATCTCTGTCCTCAGGGTTGTGCAACCCCTGGAATGGAAAATAACCAACATTGTCAATAATTTTTCTTGTTATTTTTCTACAATTATTTAGTTTAGAGAACTAGAATTCACATCTTATTATTTTTTAATTTGAAATTTATTTGTAAATTTTTACTTATTATATAATATATTTCTTCATTTATGGAAAGGTATTGAAAAAGTGTATGATACAGGACTTGTTCACGCGGATATTAAAGAAATGAATATTA
>SKGP01000032.1 GCA_007117405.1 Candidatus Woesearchaeota archaeon
CAAATGCCTTAAAAAACTTTTGAGGAATAATAACTCCTTTTGCATCTTTTACTTTGCTAGAAAGCAAAGAACCTGGAACTGCTTTAATTTTCCAACTTTTAATTCTATTATCTTCAATTAAAGCTTCTTCTACTTCACCAAAGAAATATCCGGTGTCTGTAAACACTTTCATTTCGTAAACATCTGTAATTCTTTTAAATCTTGCCATATTTTATTAATTTTATTTATTATTTATAAACTTTTTCTTATTTCTAGCTTTTTGATTTATTCTCAGAGGAGCCACCTCTTGTAATCCATACCATAACTCCAATAATACCTATTATTACCAATATTGTTACAATTAAGTCTGAGTCAAATGTTGACCCTCCCCACCAATTCGATAGGTATTCAAAAACACCTAGTAAAAACATTAGTATTCCAAATACAACCAAAAATAAAATGGCAGCTAGTGCATATTTTATTGCTGGTTTTTCTGTGAATAAATTTTTGTATTCATCCCCAAAAACAAATCCAAGAACAATTAGAAGGCATAATAAGAATATTACAACTAGAACTGTTTTTACAATTAAATCTTGAAATATTGTAACTATATTATAAGCTGCAACAATGAAAAGGCCAAAGACTAATGCAACTATCGCATTTACACTTCTTGCAAGTTTTGCATCAGAACTTCCACCTTCAAATATTTTTGATTTCTGCAGTATTGCGAAAATTATTGCATATACAAGTATGAAAGGTAAAATTACATCATAAATACCTATTGATATGAGGTTTTCCACTACTGCTCTGAAATCTACCATTTTTTAAATGAGTTTATAAGATATCCTCTTCTGAAATAACTACAAAGTCTCCAATTGCGATAACTGAATGAAATGGTACTAGGAAATCTCCATTTGTATCTTTTTCCAAACTAACATCTTTTACATATTTAGTTGGGTTTACTATGGTAAAATCAATTATCTCTCCGGTTTTAGTATCGAAAATAAGGTCTCCCACATCTCCGAACTTTTTTCCGCTTTTACTTACAACTACTTTGTCAAGTAGCTTTCTTGATAATATTTTTTCTTTTGTTTGAGCCATATTATATTAACATATTTAACTCAGGATTTATATATTTTTTGTTTTTTCTTGTCCAGTGGCTATATATTAATAAATACTTTAAAAAGTTTTTTAGGTAAGTTTTTAATAAGATGTTTTTTACATTTATTATTATGGATGTAAAATATGACCAGCATTTTCTTATATCAAAGAATATTATGCTTATACAGTCTAATATTTCAAATATAAAAAGTAGTGAAACTATTTTAGAGATTGGTGCTGGAGATGGTCGTCTTTCTCAGTTTATTCTTCAAAAAAGTCCAAAAAAACTAATAAGCATTGAAATAGATGAGAGTTTCAAAGACAAGTTATTATCAATAAAAAATAGTTATGAAAATTTTGAGCCTCTTTTCGGGAATGGTCTTGAAATTATTGAAAAAGTAGAATTTGATAAAATTATAGCAAATATACCCTATTCTATAACAGAGCCTTTATATAAAAAGTTATTAGAAAAGAAAGTAAAGTTTGCCTTGCTTTTACATGGAAGAACATTTTATGAGATTTTAATGGACAATTCAAGTAAATGGCATTATTTTGTAAACTCTTTCTATGAAATTGAACTTATAAAAGATATTCCTGGAAATGCATTTGAACCTCCTGCAAAAACAATGTCTGTGCTTTTGCTTTTAAAAGAAAAGAAGAACAAAACAAAATTCGACATATTTCTAAATGAACTTTTTTTAAGGTCTAAAAGAAATATTAGAAATGCTTTAATTTTTTCATTAGTTGAAGTTTTAGAAATTTCAAAGAAAGATGCCAAGAAGCTTTTAGAGCCAATTTTCATGAAATTCGAATTAGAAAATAAAGTTACAATGAACATTCCAAATGAGAAATTTGTTTCAATTGTTCAAGAAATAAAAAAAATAATTTAATATATATAAACCTTTAATTAAAGGTCTTTTGCACCAACAGTTTTTCTTCCGTTAGCTTCAGCTCTTGCGCAAGCTTGCTGTACTGTCTGTGTTAGAACTTCGTTTAATGCATCTGCAAAGTCACCTGAAACATTTTGTCCGCTAACTACATCTTTAACTTTTGATTTAACAACAAGCATAACTTTTGCTGAATTTTTTCCAACATAAGCATCTTTTGCTTGAACTGTTTTTCTTCCGTTAGCTTCAGCTCTTTTACCAGCTTTTTTTACTAGTTCAACTGCTACTGCGTTAAGTGCATCTGCAAAATCTCCTGCGACATTGCAGTTGCCTGATACTTCTTTTACTTTAGATTTTACTACAATCATTTCCATTTTTTATGGTTTTTTTGTTAGGTAACTAAACCTAATACAAAATTAGAAAATTTGTTATTTATAAATTTTTTCAATCACTGGGTGTAAAATGGTCTAAAATGATGCTATTGATGGGTTATATGAGTTCTTTATAAATAAATATCTTTTCTTTATAAAATCAGGAAAATTCTTTAAGAAAAGTTTATAAAGAGCTATTCTTAAATTTTAATTATGGAAAAAAATAAATTTGAATATGAAAAAGAGATTCGAAATTTTTGGGAAAATAATCAAATATATGAGAAAGTTAAGCAGAAAAACAAAGGGGGGCAGAAGTTTAATTTTGTTGAAGGACCCCCATATCCAACAGGTGAGGCGCACCTAGGCCACCTTAGAAATTGGGCAATAAAAGATAGTGTTTTAAGATTTAAAAGATATGAGGGTTATGATGTTTATGCAAGAGATGGTTATGATGCTCATGGTTTGCCTGTTGAAAACAAGACACAGAATAAACTTGGATTGAAAACTGTTGATGAAATAAAGGAGTTTGGTGTTGATAAATTTATTGGCGAATGTAGAAATTATGCTTATGGAATAATAGATGATATGAAAGATCTTAGGGCAAGATATGCTTTATGGATGGACAGAGACCCTTATCTAACATTTCATCCAGAATATATATCTATGGCTTGGAATGTATTCAAAAAAGCAGATGAGAAAAAACTTTTATATAAGGATTACAAAACAGTTGCTTGGTGTCCACACGATGAAACCACATTATCTGATTATGAGATAAAAGATACATATAAGACTCTTGAAGACCCATCGGTATATGTTAGATTTCCAGTAAAAAAAGAGTTTTGGTCAACAAAAGTACCCGAATATTTATTAATTTGGACTACAACACCTTGGACACTGCAATCAAATATGGCAATTGCTGTAAATCCTTTATTTGATTATTCAAAAGTACTCGTGGAAGTAAATGGAAAAGAAGAAATACTAATAGTTGCGGCTTCCCTTGCAGAATCAGTAATTAAAAAACTTTCAAAGCAGTCAAATGTGAAATTTAAAAGAGTGTTTATAACATTTAAAGGTGCAGAACTTGATGGAGTTAAATATGACCATATTTATTATGATGAGACGCCGAGTCAGCAGCAATTTGCAAATATGGACAATAAACACATCCATTCTGTTATAATGGCTGATTTTGTAACACTTGATGAAGGTGAAGATATTTTAGATAAATTGGAAAAAAAAGGTTATAAACACTCAGTTACAGGCCAAGAGGCAGAAAAGGAGAAAGCTGAAAGCAAAAAACCAAAAGCAGAAGGGAGTGGACTTGTGCACATAGCCCCAGGCCATGGTTTTGACGATTATAATGTTGGAAAGAGATATGATATTCCAATTTTTTGTCCAGTTGACAGACAAGGTAAATTTACGGAAGGAAAATATAAAGACATGTATTTTAAGGATGTTGACCCTATTGCAATAGATTATCTTAAGAAAAAAGGGTTTTTGTTATTTGCTGATAAAAAGTCTCATAGATATCCTTGTTGTTGGAGATGTAAAACGCCAATTGTATACAGAGCAGCAGACCAATGGTGGTTTAGAAGATCTGAATTTGCAGAAGAGATAATAAAAGAAAATTCTAATGTTCAGTGGTATCCTAAATCTGCAAAAAACACTTTTGATAATTTAATGAGAACTTCTGGAGATTGGGCGATATCCAGACAGAGATATTGGGGAATTCCCCTTCCTATATTTGAAGATGAAGATGGAAATTATAGAGTATTTGGCTCTAAGGAAGAACTAGAAAAAGAAATAGGAAAGACTCTTGATGATTTACACCTTGACAATCTTAAAGGATTAATAGTTAAAAATCCCAAAAATGGAAAAGATATGACTCATGTTGGTCTTACTGCTGATGTTTGGTTTGATTCTGGTTGCGCTTCATTTGCTTCCCATTATGGTGAAGGTATGAAATTTGATGAAATAATAAAGAACCATTATCCTATGAGTTGGATTACAGAAGGAGAAGACCAGATAAGAGGTTGGTTTTCATCTCTTTTCAATGTTGGTTACATGGCAACAGGCAAAGCGCCATATAATAAAGTTCTTTTTCAAAGATTCATTATGGATAAAGATGGCCAGAAAATGTCAAAATCCCTTGGAAATGGTATTTCTGGAAATGAGTCAATAGAGAGATTTGGTTCTGATGCTTCAAGATACTACTTATTATCCAAAAGAGCTCCTGAAGACCAAATTAATTTTGACCTAGATGAATTTTCAAATGTAGAGGGTTTTTTCAATACTCTTGAGAATGTTACAAAGTACATGGATTCTTACTTGAAAGAGCACGGATTTAAGGACTCTTTTTGTAATATGGGAAATCTCGATGTTGAAGATAAATGGATTTTATACTCATTATCAAAAACAGTTGATTCATTTAAAAATCACTTTGAACATTTTAGGCTAAATCAGGCAATTTCAGTTGTTGAAACTTTTGTTGTAAAAGATTTATCTAAAACATATTTAAAAATAATAAAGGAGAGGACTGAAGAAAAAGATGAAAATTTACTTGCAATTTTTGGAGAAATTCTCAAAAAAACTCTAATGATGCTATCGGTGGCAATTCCTTTTAAAGCTGAATATTTATATCAGAGTACTAGTCTTCCTTTTAAAAAAGAGTCAATTTTTCTGGATAATTTTCCTGAATCTGATAAAGTCTTAATAAAGGAAGTTGAAAGTAAGAAAATAAATGAGAATTTTGAGTTAGTCCAAGACATAATACAGTCTGTATTAAATGCTAGAGAAAAAGCAAAAATTGGAGTTAGATGGCCTCTTGGACAGATAGATATAATTTCATCTAAAGACTTGAAGTCCTCTCTTGAACCATTTGAAAAGTTAATTCAAAAAATTGCAAATATTTCAAAAATTAGTTATGATTTGAAGGATGTTGAAATTAATTATATTGTTAAACCAAACTTTGCTACATTAAAGCAAGATTTCAAAAACCCTTCAGATGCAATAAAAGCAATAAATCTTTCTAAATTTTATATCTCAGAAGATTTAAAGGCTGGAGAAATTACTGGCGTATATGAAGGAGTTGAATTAGATTTAGAAAAGCACATTATAAAAGAGATAGAACTTAAAGGAGAGTTCATATCATCTGATTTTAACGGAGGCAGTGTAATACTTCACACTCATCAAGATGAAATACTCCTAGAAGAAGGATTTTCTAGGGAAATTGTTAGGAGAATTCAGCAAAAAAGAAAGGATTTAGGACTATCTAAAGAAGAGAGAATTTCACTTAGCTTTGCTGGAAGTGAGGAATACATTCTTGAAATATGTTCTAACTATGAATCTACAATATGTCGTAAAGTTGGCGCTGTTGAAGTTCTTGAAAACGAACTTGAAAATAGAGAAGATTATGAAATAAAAGATAAAAAACTATCAATCAGTTTGAAAAGAATTTGATTTGGATTTTTATTTATTATTACTATTATCATTTTGTGTATAATATAACATAAATATTCTTTAATTACTAAATTATTGATAATAAATAGAAAGTATTATAAATACACACTACATAATAATATGTAGCAACTAAATTATATAATGTAGTTAATAATGTGGGGTTTTGAAAATGATTGAAAATTATAATTGTAAGAAAGCTTTTATTAGAGTAAGTAAAGAAGATTATTTAGAAGATTTAGAGTTAGGACAGAAAAGTATTGAAACTGCAAAAAAAATAAGCAACTACAAAGATTTTGAGAATGCATATATAATATTATATCGTGGCTTACAGTTAATTGGTAATGCATATTTAATTAAAAAATATTCATTAAAAAGTAAAAGTAAAAATTGTCAATTTCAATATTTATATGATGAAGGCGATCTCTCTTCTGTGGACTTAGCAGAAATTTCAAAATTTTCTGAAATAAGAAATAATGTTTATTATAATAATGTAACTATTTTTTCACAATTAGAACAATCTGAATATGAAAAGAAGTTTAAGGCTATTATGAAAATTATTGATAAATTTATGGAGGAATTATGATGATAAAAGATATATTACCTTTAAGTAGAGTTAGAATAGATATTTTAACCGAATTAGTTGCTGAAGATTTGATGGCAAATGAAATTGCAATTAAAATTAATAGGAGTCTTCAATCAACTCATAATGCGCTATCAGATATGAGAGAAGTATTAAATAAAAAACAAAATATTTATTCAATCAAAAAAGAAGTTAGAATATTGTTAGAAAAATTTTTAATTCGAAATCTACTTGAAAAAAGATTAGGATATAAATATTATTATATATTACCATATATTAAAAAACATTTGAATCCTAATGAAATAATTTTTTTTGGTTCTTTTTATAAGGGAAATGCTACCGAGGATTCAGACATTGATATATTCATTATAAGTGAAGAAGACGAAGAATATGTTAGAAAAGTAAGTTTAAAATTAAGCAAAACACTAAAGAAAGAAATTCAAATAATATCAGTTAAACCTCAAGTTCATTTAACTAAATTTGATAAATATTCAGATTTATATAATTCAATTTCAAAAGATTCAAGAATGGGAATTAAAATACCTTTAGATATACTTGAAGGATGAAATAGAATTTGAAATAAAAATTATCTTTATATTCCAAACTAAAGTAAATGTATTTTATAAATAGAAAGATTTATATTATAGAAATTACTATAGTAAATATTATGACTACGACAATTCAAATATCGAATGAAGTTAAAGAGGAACTAATTAAATTAAAAGGCGAATCTCAAACATATGATGATGTTTTAAGAAATTTGATTAAAAAAAACAATAAACAAATAGTAGCAGAGGAAATGATTGAATATTCAAAAAAATATTTGAATGAAAATTTAGAAGAAGTTAAAGATTGGGAAGTAACTGAAACAAAATGGTAAAAAGAGGGGACATAATTTTAGTTTCTTTAGACCCAGTATTAGGAAGTGAACAAGGTAAAACAAGACCGGCGGTTGTTATTCAACATGATGCATTAAATAAAACAAGTAATACAACAATTATTGTTCCAATAACTTCCAAAATATATGACAAAGAGTATCCTATGCATGTTCAGATATATAGAGAAAAAATTAAAGGTACAATAAAAACAGAACAAATCAGGGCAATTGATATGCAAAGAATAGTTAAAGTTATAGATAGTGTTGATAATAAAACTCTATTGAGAATTGGTTATGCCTTAAAAAATACATGTAATTTCTAAAATATTTTAAAAGATATATTTATATCTACATAGTTTGAAAAGAATTTGAAATAAAAAATATTTTTAAAAAACTAGAAAGTTAAATATTTTTCTGCAAAACTACCAATAATTGGTATCTCCTTTTTTGTAAAATTAACTGAATTTATAATCCCTATAATCCAAAGCACTAAAAATGCAATTTGAATTGCCCATACAATTATCCAACCAATAATAGGTACCCATATAATGAAAGAGATAACCAGTGAAGTTACAATCATAATTATAAAAAAGTTAATTGCTTGCTTCGTGTGAAACTTTACAAAATTGCTTTTGTTCATCTTTTCATCAGCAAAGTACCATATGATTCCAACTAAAAAATATGTCAGTATTCCTGCCACTTTTTCGTTTTCTATTTTTTCTTTTTTAACCATAGTTATAATTTACATAGATATTTCTATTTATAAATTTGTTTTTTGAGTATTGAGTCAATATCTCTTCGTTCTTTATAGAAGTGTCTCCAATCTTCAAATTGCTCCTCTTTAAGACCAGACCTTAATATAATATACCTTCTCATGATCATTGAAGGTGAGTTATATCTATTTTGAACAGGAAGCAAATCATATCTTGAAAATAGTTCTCCTATAGAAAGACTGTCCAATTCATATAATGTTTCTTTTGGAAGTTCATTTTCAAGTCTCATCCTAGAGTTATTCCATCTTTTTTGGTTTATTTCTGAAAACAAATATGATACGTTCATAACTAATAAATGATGATATCTTTTATATTAATTGTGAAGTGCTGAATATAAATCTCACATTAAAGAAAATATTTATAATCTTACAATGTATATTTAATATATGAAATATATTTTGCATAAATCAGATGAGAGAGGATATAGTGAGTATGGTGGTTGGCTTAAATCTTGGTTTTCATTTTCATTTGCCGACTGGTATAATCCTGAAAAGATGGGATTTGGTGCACTTAGAGTTATAAATGATGATATCATAGCTGTTCAGTCTGGATTTGGAATGCACCACCATAGTAATATGGAAATAGTATCAATACCAATTTCAGGCAGACTCTCCCATAAAGACACTTTAGGTAATGAAACAGACATAAACGCAGGGGAAGTCCAGAGAATGTCAGCAGGCACAGGAATACTTCACAGCGAGCACAACACACATAAGAATGAGGATTATGTTGGATTTCAAATATGGGTAATGCCTCGATTTTATAATATAAAACCAAGTTATGAACAAAAAAAAATAAATGAAATAGAAAAAAAAGGAAATCTTAGATTAATTGTTTCACCAGATGGTAGAAATGGTAGTGTTTCTATAAACCAGGATGCATGGTTTTCTATGCTAGAATTAAAAAAAGGAGAAAAGACACAATATATGAGATTTAATCCAAAAAACATTGTATACATTATGGTAATAAGCGGGAATTGTAGGGTTACTGAAATAATTTTGAGTAATAAAGATGCAATTGGTGTGCTTGAAGGAGATATAAAAATTCATTCTGAAAATGAAGGCTGTTCTATATTAATCATTGAAGTACCAGAAATTTGAATTTTTATTATCAACAGAATTAATTTAGGTGTATGTCGCTTAAATATGAACTTAAAGAATGCTTATGTTATAAATGAAAAAATTGTAGATAATAAGAATGATATAGAAAAATTATTTTAAATATTTGGCAGTCGAAAGTTTTATATATCTAAAGATATCCTATATGATATGACAACACAAATAAACTTAAAATTTCAAGATGATTTTTTCGAATTAGCTAAGAGTTATGCTGATAGTAAGGGATATATGAGTATTCAAGAGTTAGTAAGAGATGCTTTAAGAGAGAAGATTTTTGATGATTTAGAAATTAGAGACGAATATAAAAAAGTTTTACAAAGCAAAGAAGCTAATACATTCTTAAGTGAAGAAGAGTCTGAAAAGTTTCACGAAGAAATGAGAAAAAAGGCTGGAATGTAATAAGATAAAGAGAAAGTATAGTGATAGTACTCTTTTTAAGAAAAAAGTAAGTAAACTTAAAGGACAAGATTTATTTAATGTTATGAATAAAGTAGATGAAGTTTTAACTTGTTTAGATATCAATCATTATAAAAACCTAAAATATGATTTTAAAAAATACAAGAGAGTTCATGTAAATGACTCATATGTAATTTTGTTTTTTGGCGAAGGTGGAAGAGTTTATTTTGTTGATTATGAACACCATGATAAAATTTACAAATATGATAAGAAACAATTAAAAAAATATGATAATTTAAAATTTGATTAATTTCAAAATTGTTTCAAAATAGCAAAATTCATTCTGAAAATAAAGGCTGTTCTATACTAATCATTGAAGTACCAAACATTTGAATTTTTACAACATTCTTTTAAGAAATCTTCCAGTATAGCTTTTTTCTATTTTTGAGATATCTTCAGGAGTTCCTTCGGCAATTATTTGGCCACCTCCAACACCACCTTCTGGGCCAATATCTATAACCCAATCGCAGCACTTTACAACATCAAGGTTATGTTCAATTACATATACAGTATTCCCCTTATCCACCAGTCTGTTTAATACTTGAATTAGTTTATTCACATCTTCAAAATGAAGTCCTGTAGTAGGTTCATCTAAAACATATATTGTATTTCCCTTTTTGAATTTGGCAAGTTCCTTTGTCAGTTTTATTCTTTGTGACTCTCCCCCAGAAAGAGTTGTGGAACTTTGCCCTAGTTTTATGTACCCAAGACCAACATCCTGAAGAGTTTTAAGTTTTCTGTGTATTGATGTATGATTTTCAAAAAAAGGCACTGCTGTCTCAACATCCATGTCAAGGACTTCTGCTATGTTTTTTCCTTTGTAAGTTATCTCAAGTGTGTCTTTGTTGTATCTTTTTCCTTTACAGTCTTCACATTGAACATAAACATCCGGAAGAAAATTCATTTCTATCTTGATGAGTCCATCACCCCTACAAGTTTCACATCTGCCTCCTTTCACATTAAATGAGAACCTTCCTTCCTTGTATCCCCTTGCCTTTGACTCTTTTGTCTGAGCAAAAATCTTCCTCACATCATCAAACACTTTGATATAAGTTGCAGGGTTTGATCTTGGAGTTTTTCCTATAGGGTCTTGGTCTATTACAATAATATTGTCAAGTTTTTCAGGAATTGAAATTGACTCGTGCTTTCCAATTTTTTCATAAACTTGTCCAAAATGTTTTTTTAGTCCTGGAACAAGTGTAAGATTTACTAGAGAAGACTTCCCTGAACCTGAAACACCAGTTATTGCACACAAAATTTTAGTTGGAAACTTAATGTTCACACTTTTCAGATTATTTTCACAAGCACCTTTGATTTCTATTTCTTCACTATTTTTTCTTCTTTTTTCAGGAACTTCAATTTTTCTTTTACCAGACATGTAATCCCCTGTTATTGAATTTGTTGCTTTTTCAATTTCATCAGGTGTTCCTTTTGCAACAATATGTCCTCCGTGAATTCCAGCACCTGGTCCAATGTCAAGCACATAGTCTGCAGCTCTTATAGTATCTTCATCATGTTCAACCACAATTAGCGAGTTTCCAATGTCCCTTAATTTATGGAGAGTGTTTATCAGTTTTTCATTATCTCTTTGGTGAAGTCCAATTGATGGTTCATCTAGAACATAAAGCACTCCCGTCAAATTTGAACCTATCTGTGTCGCAAGTCTAATTCTCTGGGCTTCTCCACCTGAAAGTGTTCCAGCACTTCTAGATAATGTAAGATAGTTAAGTCCAACATTTGTCAGAAATTCAAGTCTTTCATTAATTTCTTTTAATACTTGTTTTGCTATGAATTTTTCTTTTTCCGTAAGTTTTCTGTCTAAATTTTTGAAAAAAGTCCTTGCGTCTTCAATACTCATATCAGTTATATCTATTATTGATTTGCCATCGATTTTAACTGATAAAACAGTTTCTTTCAACCTTTTTCCACTACAAATAGAACAAGGTTTAGATATCATATATTTTTGAATTTCTTCTTTTCTATAATCTGAATCAGTTTGCCTATACAATCTCATACTTTGAGGGATTATTCCCTCCCACCCATTTTCTAGCTGAGCCATAGAAGCTCCAGTATGCCATTTTGCAGTTATAGGTTCTCCACCATTTCCGTACATAAGTATACTGTATTGTTTTTCAGTTAAATCTTCAATGGGGGTAAATACATCAAATCCGTACTTTTTTCCAACTGCTGAAAGCTGTTTTGCTCTCCAGGTCAGGTCAACTTTTCCGTAAATAGCAATTGCTCCTTCCATTATTGATTTTCTCTTATCTGGGATTATAAGTTCTGGCGAAATTTCCATCTGCTCTCCAAGTCCAAGACAGGTAGGGCAGGCTCCAAATGGGGAATTGAAGGAAAACATTCTAGGCTGTGGTTGTTCAAAGACGATTTCTGGATGATTTGGACAGGCACCAAAAGTTGAAAATATTGTTTCCCCAATTCCTCTTTCAAGTTCTTTTTTAGAATTTTTGGTTTTTCCTTCTTTTGCTTTTGTTTCCGCTTCCACATCAAGCATAATTACCGTTCCCTTTCCAAACACAAGTGCTTGGTCAACTGCATCTGAAATTCTCAACCTTTCATCATCTGAAACAGCAATTCTGTCGATAACAGCCTCAATATAGTGTTTTTCATATCTTTCAAGTTTTAATTCATCTTTTACGGTATCGAGTGAGTAAACATTCCCATCAACTCTAACTCTTGCAAATCCTTCTTTTTTCAAATCATCAAAGACTTTTTCATATGTTCCTTTAAGACCCCTAACAATTGGTGCTAGAATCATGATTTTCTTTCCATTTTCAGACATTATAAGATTTACAATATTTTCTGCGGACTGAGGTTTTATCTGTGTATCACATTTTGGACAGTGTGAAACACCAACTCTTGCAAAGATCAATCTTAGATAATCGTATATTTCAGTCACTGTTCCAACTGTTGACCTTGGATTTTTAGAGGTTGTTTTTTGCTCTATTGATATTGCTGGAGAAAGCCCGTCTATGCTATCCACATCAGGTTTATCCATAAGTCCTAGAAATTGCCTAGCATAAGCTGAAAGAGACTCAACATATCTTCTCTGCCCCTCTGCATATATCGTATCAAAGGCAAGTGTCGACTTTCCCGACCCTGAAAGTCCCGTAATCACCACAAACTTCTCCTTTGGAATCTCCACATCAATATTCTTTAGATTGTGCTCACGAGCACCCCTAACTATAATTTTATCTTTCATCTTCAATTAAACCTCCTAACCATTGTGTTCGTGAGCGACAAAAAATTGTCTGGAAGAAATTTTTCCGTATGTTTGCAACTTCCCACAAACAAATTAGTTGCAAGCGACAAAAAATTGTCTGGAAGAAATTTTTCCGTATGTTTGCAACTTTTTATAAGCAATTTAGTTGCAAGCGACAAAAAATTGTCCGAAGGAAATTTTTCCGTATGTTCACGAGCACCCCTAACTATAATTTTATCTTTCATTTTTATCTAAATATAAATTATCTTTAGAATTTTATAAATTTGACTTAAATATACATAGGCTAGTTTTTTTACCTATTTATAAGTTATAATAAATAATATTAAACCTTTTATTTTAGAAATCTCTATGGGAATAAATCTTCAGCATGCAACTTTGTACAATAAACACCTAATTAAACATCATTTTAAAATCTTAAAAGCACTCCAATACCCAAGCGGATTGTTTGCTGCATCAAACAAAAATGTAACAACGGGTTATGACAAATCCTGGCTTAGAGATAACTTTTATGAATGTCTAGCATTTATAGTTGCAGGTGATTGGGAAACAGTTGAAAAAACATATATTGCACTTTTGAATATATTTATAAAACACGAATATAAAATTGATGCCGCCATAAAAAGAAAGCCACAGGCAAAATATGAGTACATACATGCAAGATTTCATCCTGAAACCTTTGATGAGTTTTGGGAAGATTGGGGGAATATGCAAAATGACTCTATCGGTGCAGTCCTATTCATGGTTGGAGAATTAGAAGGTACACTTAAAAAATCTGTTTTAAAGACAGATGACCATTATAGAATTGTCAATAAGTTAGTTTTGTACTTAAATTCTCTGGAATATTGGAGAGACACAGACAACGGAGTATGGGAAGAAAATGAAGAAGTTCATGCATCTTCTGTTGGTGCATGCCTTGCCGGACTTAAAAGTGTTAGAAAAATTGAGGGAATAGATGTACCAGAACATATGATATTTGAAGGAGAAAAAACTTTAAATATTCTTTTACCAAGAGAGTCTGAAAAGAAATTTGTTGACCTTGCCCTTTTGAGCCTTATTTTTCCTTATCAAATTGTAAATGAAAAACAAAGAGACGAAATACTTGAAAATGTTGAATATCACCTAGTTAGGAAAAAAGGAGTTATAAGATACAAAAACGATTACTATTACAACAAAAATCCAGATGGTGTCAGTGAAGAGGCAGAATGGTGTTTTGGATTTAGTTGGCTTGCCATAATATATGAAAATTTGGGTAATAGTAAAAAAGCTGCATACTATGTATCAAAAATGGTTGAAACTGACACTGATGAAGGAATTCCAGAGCTTTACTTTTCAAATACAGAAAAACACAATGAAAATACTCCATTAGGATGGTCTGAGTCAATGTTTATTATAGCACTCTACAATTTCCATAAAAAATACTCAAAAGAAGAAAAAAATCCATTCCTCAAAGCTTTAGGTTTTAAATAAGTGGTGCCTAAAAACTACTTAAAATAAACAAATATCTACAATTTAAGCAGATTTCTTTATTTTTTCTTAATTCATAGTGCCTAAATTTATAAATATAGATATATTTAGGTTATTATGGCTTTTGTTAGAATAAAACTTGTAAATGATGAAGAATATTATTATTTTGTTGAAAATTATAGAATAGGAGATAGAGTTCTACAGAAAAATCTAAAATACATTGGCAAAGAAAAACCCAATGCTGAAGAACTTGAAAAATTACATGAAGAGTTTACTGAAAAGAAAATTCAAAAGATAATCAGATCAAAACTTTCTTTTAAACCCTACAAAGTTAGTCAAGAACTAATAGAGAAATCAGAAGGGATTAAGAGAGTTTTTTTTGAAAATGTGTCTTCATTATCCTATGAAGGAAAAAATCAGCTAATAAAGAGGTTTAAGACTGGATTTACATACCATTCTTGTTCAATTGAAGGCAATACACTATCTAGAGCTCAAGTTGACATGGTTATAAACAAAAAAGAGTCAATAGATGGAAAAAAATTGTATGAACTCCAAGAAGTTAAAAATCACAAAGATGCAATTGAATATATGCTCTGTGAAAATGAGGATTTGAGTGAAGATTTTATCAAAAGACTTCATGAAGTTTTAATGAAAGACATATTAGAATATAAGGAAGATGATGATGAGTTTGTAGTAGGAGGCTACAGATGTGACCGAAGATATATAGAAGGTGCAGATTTCATCCCAATCCCCCCTTTGCTTATTCCTTCTGAAATGAAGGAATTGATAAGTTTTTACAAAAAAAACAAATATATAATCCATCCAATAGAACTTGCCTCAGAATTTCATATGAGATTTGCAATAATTCACCCATTTAGTGATGGAAATGGGCGAATGGCTAGACTCCTTATGAATTTTATTCTTGACAGATCAGGTTTTCCAATGATTGACATTAGCGTTGAAAATAGGGCTGAGTATATTGAGGCCCTTAGTACTGGAAAACCTGAAAAACTCACTCAGTTTATTTACAATGAACTGAAAAACTATGTTGAAAAGCTATTTGATTCAATATGAATTAATAAAAATCTGCTTTAAATAGATATTGGTGAAGTTTATAAATAATAAAGTTCTAATACTAAATATGGTAAAAAATTTCACAGCAATTATTGAACAAGACGAAGATGGAATTTATATAGGAAGAATTCCCGGACTTAAAGGTTGTGTAAGTCAAGGAGATACTATTGACGAATTAATTGAGAATCTGAAAGATGCTATTAAACTTTATTTAGAAGTTAATGGAGATGCAAATTTAGACTATAGTAAATTTGTAGGAACTCAACAAATTGAAATTTAAAATGACTTTTAAATTACCTATAGTTTCCTGTAATGATATGTTAAAATTTTTAAAAAAAGAAGGTTTTGTAGAATTGAGACAGAGTGGGTCTCATAAATTTTTAAAACATACTGATGGAAGAACAATCGTAGTTCCAATCCATAATAATAAAGATATTGGAAGGGGTTTATTAAAAGTAATGCTTGAAGAGATTAATATTTCAAGAGAAGATTTTTTAAAAAAATATAAATAATATTTTTTCAATAAGCAAAATTTTAAAAGCTTCTTAAATGAGTAATAGTTAAATATGAAAAAAAAGATATATCAGACAAGAGAATTTTC
>SKGP01000004.1 GCA_007117405.1 Candidatus Woesearchaeota archaeon
TAAATTATTTCATAAAAAAAAAATTAAATTACACAAATTATTTTATTTCTGCATTAATAATATTTTTAATCTTAGATCCACTATCAAATATTGTTGAATTAATAATAATTACAATAGTCTTCATACTATTTAAATTTCTAAGATTTCAAAATATGCCAATATTAAACCCTGTTGCAGCAGGACTTTTTGGAGTATTTTTATTAGCTCTAATTTCAAACTGGATTTTATCCTTTACAAATATTCAAAATAACTATATTTCAGCTCCATTTGTATCTTGGTGGGGTGCAGCATATCTTGGATATTGGTCGATACTATTTTTGCTTCCAGCTTTATATGTAGCAACTATAACAATACCAAAATGGAAATATTTTCTATCTTTCTTTGGAACTTTCTTAATTCTACAATACTCTTTATTCGGATACAATGATTATTTTATACTGACAGGAACTTTATATTTTGCAATAGGTATAATGGCACTTGAAATAAAAACTAGTCCAATAAAAACTAATGAACAAATAATATTTGGAATTATTGGTGGAATTATACTAATCATATCAAATATGTACTTACATTATTATCCAATCCTTTCAGCAATATTAATACTTAATCTTTTATTTTTTATGAAAAAATATTTTAAAATACAATTACCTAATTTAAAAAAAACAACATAAAAAAATAAATCTTATTTCTAATTGATTATAATAAAAATAATGTTAATATAATCAATATGAATACAAAACCTACAGCAATAGCCAAATAGGCAGTTGTTCTTTCCATTTCAACACCAAAAATAGTTATTGTTGAATCATCAATCATAGGTGGTTGGACTACAGTCTCATTTCCTGGCTGTACTATAATTCCAGTTCCAGGAGAACATTCATCAATTCTAATCTGAGTATCTACTCTGTTAAATAAGTTTCCGCTATAAACAACTCTTTGACTTAATGTATATTCTCCAGGTTCAAGGCCAGAAACATCAAGAACTAAATTTCTCTGTGAAGTTGAATCAACATCTAATCTGAATAAAGAAGTTTCTGAAATTATATTAGTTCCTATAATCTGAGATGTTATTTTTATATCTTCATCAAATCTACCTAAATTTCTAACTCTTAAAAATGTAAATACATTATCCTCACATTTAAGTGTTACTGGATTTACGGCATTGCTTTCTATAACTAAATTAAGAACAGGCCTTGTTATCTTAAGTTCTGTAATCTCTGTAAACTGCTCAGAACCATAAGAAACTCTAACTTCTAAAATACTGCTACTATCTTTTGCATCTTCAGGAATCCTAAATCTTAGCGTTCTTTCTGTTCTTTGACCAACATCAAGTATAAATGAATCTATACTTTGAGTTATATCAGTGCTTCTTCCATCAACATTAAATAAAGTAGCTGAAACTCTAACATCTCTATAAATTCTTGAACCTTGATTTACTAGATTTACAGTAACATCGGCATTTCCACCAGGGACTATGTTGTCTGAGAAGTCAATAGAACTCACATAGATGTCTCCCACAACTCTTACTTTAAGTCTTATTGTATCGTAAACCTCGCCTGTTGAGGATAAAGCCCTAATTGTTCCATAATAAGTGCCTCCTGCCTGATTTGTAGGAATATCTAATCTTACTTCAATATCTTCATTTCTATTTCTATCAATATCAACAATTGAAGGAATAAAAGAAATTGCTGATCTTGGAATTGAATTTGCACTATTTTCTTCTTCTAAATCTCTTTCTAATTCGAATTGAACATCTCTAACATTCACATCTCCATTATTTTCAACAAGAAAACTATAACCTCTAAGTCTTTCACCTTCTTTTCCAACCATCTCTAAGAGACCATTTCTCACACTAAGACTATTTTCTCTAATTCTTATATCTAAATTATCTGCATCTAAAACAACTCTTATATCCCATGTTTTCTCATATCCTTCATTAGACCTTAATCTAAGAGTACCCTCATAAACATCTGGGTCTATTGTCCTAGGCACATCAATTCTAATTCTTACTGTATTATCATCACCAACTGCAATATTAAAATTTTCATCATTAAATTCAATATCTCTCTCACGAATTCTATCTCCTGAATCAATTCCTCTCAAATCTGTAGTAGTAAGTCTAATTCCTGTTAAATCAACATCCCCATCATTGATTATAATTAAATTTCTAGTAAGCCTATCACCTATTTCTCCTGTAAAAGAAATTCTGTCTGTAACTCCTAAAATTCTCACCAATGCACCTTCTTGTCTGATAACATTAATATTTACCGGGATTGTCTTGAACATTGAAGAATTATTATCGTTTTCAACAGTAATATTTCCTCTAAATAGTCCAATAATAGAACCAGCATTAAAAGTTACAGAAACACTAATGTCGTCTCCTGGATTTAAATTTAATATTTCTGTTTGATTCAAATTTAATTGTATTGAATTAGAATTTAATATTAAATTATTTTTTGAAATTGAAAGATTTAAGCTTTCATCTCCAGTATTCAATATTGTGAAAACCGCACTAGAATCAGAACTGGCATTTACATCCTGATTGATAGATATTGGAGATACTGAAAAATTTTCAACTGCAAAAATCATACTAGCAGATAAAAAAAATGCAAACAGCACTCCCAAGATTTTTAAATTTAAATTAAGGCCTTTTTCCATTTTTCGAGATTTATTATCACTATTAGGTTAATACTATTTAATATCTTGATATTTATAAAACTTTTCATAAAAAACATAATTAGGATTAAATATGTCAGTAACATTTAAATATTTTAGTTTATCTTAACATTTTATGAATAAAAAAGATTCTCCATTTGTAAATTATTTTTTGACAATGGCATTTGTATTTCTAGTAGTGATAATAATAATTTCAATGATAAGTATGAGTAGATATGTCTTTACTGAAGACACATATTTTGCAAGCCATATGAAGACCACAAAAAATTTACTTCAAAACATAGATGAAGTAAAAAAAACTAGTATAGAAACAATAGATATTAATGAAACTGAAGTTAGAATACCTGAACTTGAAAACTTTTTAAGAATAAATTACAATGATTTTCATATTACAGATATGTCATATTACAATGCCAACGAGAATAAAAGTGTACTAACTGTCTTTTTTGATAGCACAATACATTCAATAGGAAATATTCATTATCTAAAGATAAAAAATATTGAAGACTTGACAAGAGGAACCGCAATAGCTTACATGATTGATAATTCGGCAAAAATTGGACTTTTTATATCAAGTAATGGGGATAAAATAACTATTGTGGATGTAGAAAACAGACAACAAGTTATAGATTTTGAAAAAGAAGAGATACTTGGAAAGGTTATAATAATTGAAAATGTACAAAATTGAAAAAATTAAAAATAGCTTCTATATAGACGAAAAAACATTCAATTCAATATCACATAAAGGATATGGTGTTGAAACAGGAAAAGGAATTTATGAATTAAATATATATGAATGTCTATTTCTTATTGAGAAAAAAAAAGCAGAATTGAACTCAAAAAGCAAAAAAATTGAGTTTAAAGAAATAATCTCATATAAAAACTTTGATATTACATCATATATTATCTATAAAGATCTTAGAACCAAAGGATATATTGTAAAAAGTGGATTTAAATATGGCTTTGCTTTTAGAGTATATGATAAAGGAATAAAACCAAATGAAGACCACTCACTTTGGCTTGTTGAACCAATAAGAGAAAAAGATAGTTTAAAGATGAAATCAATCGCAGGTTCAAATAGAGTAGCACATGGAACTGGTAAGAAAATGTTATTTGGAATTGTTGATGATGAAAATAATGTCACATATATTGAAACTAATTGGAAAAGAGTTTAAAATTAATACTTATGAAACTGAAGTGACATTATTTGAAATTGATTGTTTAGGATATTCGTAAAAAATAGTTATTCCTAGATTAGGGCTAAATATTGAAAAAGACTCAGTTTTACCTGATATTGAATAAATGCCATCATATGAAAGAGAGAAATTAAATTTATCTACTTCTATAATAGAATCAGATAAATCATATGTAAAAAAATTTCCTAATTTTGCTTTCCCAGAACCGAATTCAAAATCTATTTTATCATAAAAAAGATTTAATTTTGATTTTCCATCAGATACTAATAGAAAATTATTATTTCCAATTAAAACTCTATTTCTACCAAATTCAATTTCACTGGCAATTCCATCTAAAACAATACTTTTATTTTCTTCATAGATAAGACCGGAGAAATTCCTAACAATTATGTCCCTTTTTCTTTCTTCAAAGTTACCAGTTTGTGCAGTTATAGTGAATCTAGAAGATTCCATTTTAACATCACCACTATAAAAAATAGAAAAATCTTCTAAATTACCAATTAATACTAATTCTGGTTTTGCTGTTTCTTTTCCCGAAAAGGAAATGTCTTTTACAAAATAAAAAAATATAAAAAATATAATTATTAAAATAATTATGA
>SKGP01000061.1 GCA_007117405.1 Candidatus Woesearchaeota archaeon
AATATATAAATATTTTGTTTTATTCCTTCGAATATCTCATCCTTTAGGGTGGAGATAACACAAATTTGCCGATTTTTGTTTTATTGTGAAGTATAATTACTCTAAGAATTCGCAGTCATCAACAATTGAATCCGAATCTAGGTCTAATCCTTCCACAACTCGACATTGAATTTTATTATTGTACTCATTTCCATTCTTCAGTTTTTCAAAGTTTTTTAAAAATGCAACTATGGAAGCTTTTGTTCCTGAGTTTCTAATTCCTCCAATAATTAAAGCCATTTTATTTTCATGAAATGGGTTTTCTATTTTATTTACAATTCCAATTTCATCATTGAAATAGGTTTTTTTGGTAATTTTAGAATATATTCCTTTTTTTTCTTGGTCAAAGTAGATTGGCATATGTTCATTTATTTTTTCACATACTTTGTTTACAATAGGTCCTCCAATTATTATTAGATTGTTTTTCAGATCATTTTCATTTATCTGTGTGTCAAGTTTGACTTTTGAACTGTTTATTTCAGAAAGATAAGTTCCTAAAAAAAGCGCTAAATCCATTCCATAATATCCGTCTTTGCTTCTTGCTTTTTGTGGTCCGTGTGGGTCTGGGCTTCCAACAATAATAAGTGCATTGAGTTTTCCATTTTCAATAAATGGTTTAAGATAGTCTGATTCTTTTTCTTTTATTTTTGCACTTTTTTTAAATTCTTTTGTTTTAAAATAATATGAATCTGAAGTTAGTTTGTAAAAATTTGCAATTGTACCGTTTATGTTTTCTTGTTTTTCAATTTCAACAAGATTTGCTTTTTCAAGTTTTTTAATACAGTAATATGCATTTTGTTCATGAATATTTAATATTTTTGCAATTTGTTTTGGATATGCAGATTTTTCAGCAAGTAGATTTATTATATTTTTAGTTGTTGTTGAATTTAGGTTGGGTAGTTTATCAATTTCTATTTCTTGCGTTTTGAGAAAGTAATTTTCATTATTTTCTTCTTTTATTATTTTCATGTTAATATTATTATTCAGACATTTATAAATTTTTTTATAATAGTATTAATATTTTTTTAATGGAATTTATAAACTCCATAAAAGCATTTATTTATGTTTTTAAGAGAAAAATGTGCGGAATTATTGGAAGAATTGGAATCAATGAAAATTCAATTAAGACATTAAGAATTTTAAAGGATTTGGAGTATAGAGGATATGATTCATATGGTATTTTATTTAATTTGAATGGAAATTTAAAAATTTTCAAGGATACTGGTGAAATTAATTTAAATGAAATAAAAGAAAAAAACATAAAAAGTAATATTGAATTAGGCCATACCAGATGGGCAACTCATGGAGGAGTTTCTAAAGATAATGCTCATCCTCATAGTGATAGTTCAAATTTATTCAATATTGTAATGAATGGGATTGTAGAGAATGCTGATGAAATTAGAAGAGAACTTGAAAGTGTAGGTGTAGAATTTAAATCTCAAACAGATACTGAGGTTATAGTTCATTTGTTTTCTAAATATTTTGATTTAAGTTCAGAAGACTATTTTAATGAAGTTGTTAGAGTTATTCAAAAAATAAAAGTTAAACTTAAAGGGGAATTTTCTTTTTTAATTTCTTTTCTTGATTTTATTGTGGCATATAAAAATATTAATCCTATTGTTTGTGGTTTTTCACAAACTGATGAAATTTTATTATGCTCGGACCTTAACTTATTAATGAGCAATTCATTTAAATATTGTATTATGGATGATGAAGATATATTAGTATGTAAGATTGAAAATTCTCAAATAAAATATCAGTTTTATAATGGAAATTTTCAAAAAATTGATAAGAGTTTTTTAAATTGTAAAAATAATAATGAGGAGAAAGGTAAAACTACGAAATATTTTATGGAGAAGGAGATTTTAGAACAAAAGTATTTAGTAAAGATTTCAACTTCAAAAAATATAGATTCAGTTAACTATTTAATTGATGAACTAAAAAATGGGAGAAATTTAGTAATAAGTGCTGCTGGAAGTTCATATCATGCGGGTCTATTTTTACATTACACTTTATTAAAATATGGTATAATGTCAAGTGTTATTTTGGCGTCAGAACTTAAAAATTACTTAGATGTGATTAAAGATGATTCACTTGTAGTTGTTTTTAGTCAATCTGGTGAAACTGCTGATTTAATTTATCCTTTAAGGGAGTTAAATTCAAAGGCAGAGATTTTTGCAGTAACAAATACTCCAAACTCAACTATTGATAGGTTTTCAAAAAAAAGTTTTTATTTAAATTGTGGAAGGGAAGTTGCTGTTGCTTCAACTAAAGCATTTGCTTTTCAAGTTCAGTTTTCAAATATTTTATTTTGTAAATTAGATGAAAAGATTTTTGATTATAATGAGTATGAAAGATTATTTGAAGAAAATTTTTTAAATTTATCAAATAAGATTAAAGAAATATGCAGTCTTTTTTCTAAATCAAAAGATTTTTTTTTTATTGGAAGGGGTGATTACTATCCTCTTGCTCTTGAAGGTGCATTAAAACTTAAGGAAATATCTTATATTCATGCTGAAGGATTTGCGGGTGGGGAGTTAAAGCATGGTTCTTTAGCTTTGATTGAGGAGAATGTTCCTTGTGTTGTTCTAGGACAGGATTTAGATATTATTTCTAATGCTGTTGAGATAAAAACTAGAGGGGGAAAAATTATTGGTATAAATGATAAGTACAATAATTCATATGATTATTTTATTGAAATTCCATCTAAGTTTCAGGAACTTTTTTCAACTTTTGCTCTTCAGTTGCTTGCATTTGAAATGTCTATTCTTCTTGGAAATAATCCTGACAAACCAAGAAATTTAGCTAAGAGTGTTACCGTAAAATAAAATATTTCTAATATTTTTATTAATTAACCTTTAAGTTACACGATATTTTTATAAAAAGTTTTTTCTGGAATTTTTTTATGGTAGCAGTATGCTTATATTTTCAAGTTCATCAGCCTTATAGGCTTTCAAGGTATAGGATTTTCGATATAGGAAATCATAGTAATTATTTTGATGATAATTTAAACAAAGAAGTTTTTCAAAAGGTTGCAGCAAGATGTTATCTGCCGGCAAACGAAATTTTGCTCAAGGCAATTCAAAAAACAGGCGGTAAATTTAAAGTGGCATTTTCAATTTCTGGTGTTGCTCTTGAACAAATGGAAAAGTATGCTCCAAATGTTTTGGAAAGTTTTAAGGAACTTGCAAGAACAGGATGTGTTGAATTTTTGTCTGAGACATATTATCATTCTTTAAGTTTCTTGTATTCTAAAGAAGAGTTTAAAAGGCAAATAGAACTTCATAGGAGAATGATTGAAAAGCATTTTGGACAAAATCCAAAGGTCTTTAGGAATACCGAATTAGTTTATACAAATGAACTTGCTCCTTTTATTGAAGAACTTGGATATAAAGCAATTTTCGCAGAAGGAGCTGAATCTGTTTTGGGATGGAGGAGTCCTAATCATTTATATGAGCCCCTTCATACAAAAAATATGTCACTATTTTTGAAAAACTCATCCCTCTCTGATGATATTGCATTTAGGTTTTCCGATAGGAGATGGGTTCAATGGCCACTTACAGCTAAAAAGTATTCAAAGTGGATAGACAATCTTAATTCTACATCAGAAATAGTGAATTTATTCATGGATTATGAAACATTTGGAGAACATCATTGGAAAGAGAATGGGATTTTTGATTTTTTATCCGAATTCCCATATGAAATGCTAAAAGGGGATAAGAATATTTTTGTGACTCCTTCCGAAGCAATTGATATGTTTCCATCAAGAAGCAGAGTTGATGTACCATTTGTTACATCCTGGGCAGATAAAGATAGAGACCTTGGAGCATGGCTTGGAAATAAAATGCAACAGGAGGCGATAAAGGATATATTTCAACTTGAAACAATTATAAGGAAACTTAAGAGTAAGGAGCTTTTAGAGGACTGGAGAAAACTTACAATTTCTGACCATTATTATTATATGTCTACTAAGAAATCAGAAGATGGTGCAATACACTCTTATTTTAGTATATATGAGAGTCCTTATGATGCTTATGTATTTTTTATGAATGCTTTAAATGATTTACTTCTTAGAATAAGAATTGAAGATGAAAAGCAGAATGGAGGGAAAAATTCTGGAAAAAAATCTTTATTTGATTCAATACTTGGGGAAGTTCAAAGTGCTATTAAAAGTTAATATATTTATTTTCAAATATAATTAACATCTTATTC
>SKGP01000033.1 GCA_007117405.1 Candidatus Woesearchaeota archaeon
AGATATATGCCTGAATATAAATATAAAATAGTTATAAAAATATTAATTCTCTTCATTAAAATCCCAATATTTAGGATACTCATCTACATCTAAAAATGTTTTGGTAACTTTAACAAATGCTCCTTTCTTTTTTTTCATAACATCTTTAGAATTCATATAGGCAATCCCCATTGCAACTAATTCATCTTTCAAAGTGAAAATTGCCACCTCATCTCCCATCTCTATATTATCCTCAACTTTGCAGACACCAGGAATTGCAAGACCTGAACCATGTGCTACTGAATTAGTTGCACTATCTCTCACATAAACCCTTTTAAAATTGCTAACAAGTTCTTCCATTGGCCTAATATATTTTCTAAGTTCTTTTTCATATAAAATTTTTTCATTTTCTGATTCAGAATCCTTAAAAAGCTCATATAAATTTCTAAGTTTATCTAAAGAAACAATGTTATCTTCTTCCCTAACTGGCCCTGCTTTTGTTCTCCTAAGTTCAACCATCTGTCCTTTAACTCCCAGATAGTCTCCAATATCACTGCAGAGTTTTCTAATATAAGTGCCATGCTGGCATCCTACCCTAAACAAAACATTTTGGCCTTCATCTTTAATTTGTAAAATGTCCAAATAATAAATTTCTCTCTCTCTCTCTTCTCTTTTTACAGCAGAAACTATTGGTGGTGTCTGCAATATCTTTCCTGTAAACTTCTTAAATGCATCTCTTATCTTTTTCTCTTCTACTTTTTTATGAAGATACATATGACATACATACTCTTTATTTGATTTAAGCATATACTCCATAAGCCTTGTTGCCCTGCCAAGCCCCATAAGTAAAACTCCAGTCACAGCAGGGTCTAATGTTCCAGAGTGGCCCGCCTTTGAAATCCCCAGAATTAACTTAATATTTTCAGCAATAGTTTGAGATGTTGGCCCTGAATCCTTGTCAACATTAACATAACCTCTTTCAAAAAGCTCTTCCAATGTTCTTTCATAAGGATTCTTCCCATAATTTTTTCCTGGTTTCTCATCAACCTTAACCAGAAACTTTCTATCTTCACTCATATTCAATGGAAAAATACCCATATTTATAAATATATAGCCCAACTAGATTAAACAGAAACATACCAATTCTAAAGATAATTTTATAAAATATGATTTGTTGTCACTATTAAATGAATGTCGACATAGACCTATCTGAAATTGATTTTTCAAATCTTGACTTAAGGGCCTATATGGAAACTGGAAATCCAAAAGATGTTAGGATAAAAGAAAGAAGAGAAGAATATTTCCCAAAAACATTAGAACTAATTTCAGGAAGAAAATATATTGAAATACCAGAATTAGGAATTAGAGAAAGCTCTAAAAAATTGCTAATAGCACCATTTGTAAATAAATGCAGTATTATTGGCTCATCCTGTGAAATCAATGGAAAAATCAAATACACACTCTCGCACATTCCTCCATCAATAAGTCATGGCTACTATATGAATCTTCTAGATGAAAGAAAATGTGATAAGGAAAAATACTTTGCAATTGGAAATATTTCTAATGAGGGATGGAAATACACACGAAAAAAGAAGATTTCATTAACAGAAATAAAATGTGAAAATGAAGGTTCAAAAGATATAATACTATCTCCATTAGAAAATATGCTATGGATAGTTTCAGAAGAACAAATATTTAAATGGAAATTTAAATAAAAACTATCTCGCATATATCTCCACAACATCCATATCTTCCAAAGTATGTTCAAGCCCAACTCTTTGCCAATCAAATTTTGCAGACTTTCCTTTTACTTTTGCATACTTGAATTTTTTTAACATATCTTTGTGTATTTTCTGACAAACATCATATATTCTATCCCCATATTCAAGCACCAAAGGTTTTTCAAAATCCGGCTCATTTTTTTGCTCCTTAAGATAAACCCAAATAAATCCAAGTTCTCTCCATACAAACTCCATAAACCTTTCAAGATTTATTGAAGTTTCAGCAGAAATTCCAAACAACTTAAATTGCGGGTAAGTTTCTCTTACTAAATCAACTTTTTCTTTCAATTCTTCAGGTGTAAACAAATCAATTTTATTCATACAAATAACTGCTTTTTTATATACCAAATTTCCATAGCATGCATCAATAAAATCATCTTGAGAAAGATTTTTTTCATGAATTATAACCTCTGCATTAACATGTTTCATATCATTTAAAACCTGTTCAATAAGTTCCTGAGTAATTGTTTCAGAAGAGTTGTTAAGTGGGACATTTATACCCCCATGAGGCATTCTCTGAATAGAAATATCAGGTTTTAATTGATTAAATCTTATTCCTGCCCTATGGGTTTCATTAAGAAGCATTTTTATCTCTTCAATTGGATGTCTTGAATCAACAACAAGAACAACTAAATCGCAAGCCCTAACTACAGAGAGAACTTTTTTTCCAAATCCTCTATTATCCGATGCCCTATCAATAATTCCAGGCAAATCTAGTATTTGAAGGTTTGTAAATTTGTAATGTAAAAGACCTGGAACACAATCTAAAGTGGTAAACTCATAAGCACCAATCTTTGACTCTTTATTTGTTATTTTTGAAAGCAATGTTGATTTTCCAACAGAAGGTTTTCCCAAAAGGCCAATAGTTGCATCACCCTCCTTTTTAACAGCAAAACCTTCACCTTTACCGCCACCTTTAGAGAGTTTTGCTTCTAGCTCTTCCTTGAGCTTTGCAATTTTTGCCTTAAGCATTCCAACTGCACCCTCAGTTCTCTTATTAACTTTAGTCGTGGAAAGCTCCTTTTCAAGTTCTGCAATTCTCTCTTTTATTTCTTCATGAGCCATTTGTTTAAAACATAAATGAATTCTTTAATCTATATGTAAAAGAAATTCATATTACTTTATAAATCTTTAAAACTATTCTACTCTAATTATAAGTGGAGTTTTTTCATTTGTTCTTGTTTCTTCAACAGTTGTCACAAAAGAACAAGGAGTCCTTGCAACTCTAGATGCCATAACCGAAATTGGAAACGAAGCACTTTCCTTCGCAGGAATATTTATGTTTATATTTGGAGCGAATATTATAACTGAACCACAATCATTATTACTTTCTAATATAACACCACCTCTAGGATTAGGCACTAGAGTAGAAGGTAGCCTTATACTAAATTCATCTGCTAAATCATCATGGTTTGTGACAAAAACTTGGAAGGTTCTCTCTTGGCCGTTTCTCATTGAATATGAAGGAGCACAAATAGCACTCACAGAATTTTCACACTCAAGCACAGCAATTCCAGTCCTAACTTGGTTATTCAAATCCTCAATTCTCTTATCACTTTCAGAAGAGATTTGTGAAAATAAGGAAAAACCCAAACCAAAAATAATTATACCAATTATAACTGTGATTACAATATTTATTGGAAGTTCCATTCCCTTCCTATTTCTTCTTGATTTCATATGATTAAATCAAATTATCTTATTTAAAAAAATTTGCAACAACTCCAAAGAGAAAGAAATTACCAAAATAGTGGAGCTAGCCAGAGTTGAACTGGCGATCTTTGCCAAGTCAAGGCAACGTCATAACCACTAGACCATAGCTCCCCAAAAAGCCGATAAATAAAGTATAATCAACCAATATTTAAAAATTATTCTTTTTTGACAAAGGTTTTTATATCTCAAAATATATTGTAATATAACAATGGATGCTAAACCACTGATGGTAAGAATTATTTTTTTTCTTCTTGTAATAATTATTCTTTCATACACAATTGGAGAAAGTCTTGTTGAAGAAAAAAAACCATCATTTGAATCATTTGTGTTTATTCACTTTACCGCATATCTCTTTTTTCTTATAATGCCAGCAGAACTTCTTTACTTGTATTATTTATCACAAGGGCACAATATTTTCCTAATGTTTTCTTTTGCCATATTTACTGCAATATCTGCCCTATCTATCGATTTCATGATTGGAAATCTTCTCTCAAAAAAAATTATATCTTCATATTTAAGCAGGAAAAGATACACAACAATAAAAAATCTTTTTGAAAAATACAAAAAAATAAGCATATTCCTATTTAGTGCAACATTTCTCTCATCACCAATAGCAATACTTATTGCAGGTATTGCCAAAATAGACTTTAAAACAGTTCTAATATATAGCCTACTTGGTCTATTTTTTAAATATGGGGCAATCTCTATTTTTTGGTTATTAATTATA
>SKGP01000086.1 GCA_007117405.1 Candidatus Woesearchaeota archaeon
TAAAATGAAAAGAGTAGATATTAAAACAGGTTTTGTCTGTAACAATAAATGTCTTTTCTGTGTTCAAGCAGATAACAGGCTAACAGGTAACAGAAGTTTTGAGGAAATTAAAAAAAATCTTGAAGAAGTTAAAGACAAATGTACAGGAGTAGTTTTAACTGGGGGAGAAGTTACAATTAGAACAGATTTTCTAGAAGTTGTTAAATATGCTAAAAAATTAGGATATGAAACAATACAGATACAAAGTAATGGAAGAATGTTTTCATCAATTGATTTTTGTAAAAAAACAATTGAAGCAGGAGCTACAGAATTTGCACCAGCATTGCACGGTTACACCGCAGAACAACATGATTACCTTACCAATGCAAAGAGTTTCAATCAAACATTAAAAGGAATATATAATTTGAAAAGTTTAGGCGCTAAAGTAATAATGAACACAGTAATATTAAAACCTAACTATAAAGACCTCCCAAAAATTGCAAATTTACTGTGTAATCTGAAAGTAGACCAATTTCAATTAGCTTTTGTACATGCAATTGGAAATGCTTGGGATAATTATGAAGAAATGGTTCCTAAAATGAGTGAAACAGTCCCATACATTAAAGAAGCTATAGACATTGGAATAAAAAATAATATTTTTGTAATGGTAGAAGCAGTTCCATTTTGCCTTATGGAAGGATATGAAAAACATATTTCAGAAAATTACATACCAGAAACAGTAATAAGGGGCGTTGATTTTCAAAATACTGATGATTATAAAAACCAAAGGATGAGTTCTGGTAAAAAAAAATTTCCACAATGTAAAAATTGCAAATATGACCAAATTTGCGAAGGAGTCTGGAAAGAGTATCCTGAAAAATTTGGAGAAAAAGAGTTTATTCCGGTGATAAAATGAAAAAAATAACTTTCGTTCCAATAGAATATGGATGTAATGATAATTGCATTTCTTGTCCAGTACCAAGACAAGGTGAAAGAGAAAATCCTTCATTTAAAGATGTAAAAGAATCTATAGATAAGATTGCACAATATTCCAATCATATTGAATTTAATGGGGGGGAACCTACATTAAATAAAGACCTTTTTAAGATATTAAAATATGCGGAAATAAAAGGTTTTAAAGAAATAGGCTTATTATCAAATGTTAAACTATTTTATTATGAAAAATATGTTAAACTACTTTCAACAATCAAAAATATTAAAATTATAACAACAATTTACGGACATAATGAAAAAATTCAAGATGCAATAACAAGAACACCAAATAGTTTTAAGTATAAATTTGGTGCACTAAAAAATTTAACTAAATATGAAATCCCAATCGAATTAAGAATTCTAATACATAAAATGAATTACGAATATTTTGAGGATATATCTAAATTTATAATAGAAAATTTTCAAAAAGATAATTTCATGAAAGTTGTTGTAATGTATCCTAAATTAACTGTTGCAGCATATAAAAACAAAAATGTTGTTTCCGAAAGAATGAGTATAGTCTCAAAATATATGATCTCAGGTGTTGAGAAATTATCAGAGAATGGGTATAATGTTGTGTTATATCATTTCCCTCACTGTGTAATAGACAAAAAAATATGGAAAAATTCTGGAGAAATGACAGCAATTGATGGAGAAATGACTTTTCTAGAGACATGTGAAGAATGTATAATGAAAAGCAAATGTTCAGGTATATGGAGAAGCTATTTATCTATATATGACGATAAAGAATTCAAACCAATAAAAAATGAAGATTAAAAAAACAGTTATATTTGTAGGATATGAATGTAATAACCACTGTACTTTCTGTTTAAATTCAGAAAAAAGAAAATATATCAGACATAAAAAAACAGCAGAAATATTCAATGATATACTAGAAGCGAAAAAAAATTCAACAACTTATTTAGAATTCATTGGGGGAGAAATAACTATAAGAAAAGATTTCTTTGATATAATATCATTTGCAAAAAAAATAGGATTTGAAACAATAATGATTGCAACAAATGGAAGGATGTTTTCAAAAAAAGAATTTGCAAAAAAAGCTCTAGAATCTGGATTAAATCATATAGTATTTTCAATACATGGACACAATGAAGCACTTCATGATAAATTAACAGAAGCTCCCGGAAGTTTTAAACAACTCCTATTAGGAATTAAAAATCTTCAAGATTTAAATTTCAATGAAATTGGTTCCAATACTACTATTGTGAAAGATAATTACAAATATATTCCCGACATAGGAAGGTTAATTACATCTATAGGAATAGAGAATAGTGAATTTATATTTGTTGACCCAAATCAAGGTGCACCTGACGAATTTTTCTTTGATATGGTTCCAACTTATGAAGAAGTAAGCCCATATGTAAATGAACTTTTGAGATATGGTTATGAAAAAAAATTAACTCACTGGATGGTAAGATACTACCCACTATGTTTCATAGAAGAAAAATATCACCCAATGGTTAGTGAAATAATGGAAGTTGAGAATTTTAAAACAGAACATATTGCTGTTGATTTCATAAATAAAGATGTAAGTAAAGGTAGAGAAAATGTTGGAAAACAAAAAATAGGAAAATGCAAAAATTGTGATTATTCTAATAAATGTGAAGGGTATTGGAGAAATTATGTTAAAAAAAGGCCATATGTGAATAAATTTGAATTTGATGAGATATCTGAAAAAGAAAAAAATTATATTAAAAATAATATAGAGCTATTAAAAAAAGATGAAGATTTTTTAGATAAAATATATTTCCTATTAGGATTAAAAAAAGTATTAAGAATTACAGTTAAGGAGAAAAAGGAACTTATTTCCAAAGTTAAATTTCTTGATAAATATGAGAGGATTTATTACAATGATAAGTATGTATTTTTCTCAAAAGATAAAAATCTAGCAAAAATTGCAAGAGATATAACTCATATATTTGAAACTGACGAAAAAGTTAATGAAATAGCATCTAAAGAATACAACAATATCCTCGGGAACCTTTATGGATATCCAAGTTGCTGTAGTTCTGCTTTTAACTCAGATGAAATAATGAAATATGTAAAAATAAATAAAGGTAAAGAATTAAGAAGAAATAAAAAAATAATACATTATCCCTGTTCATTTGATTGCAAAAATACAGTTGAACTAGAGAATGAATTTCTAAAAAGGCTTGAGTATATAGGTATAAAAATTTAAAATGAACTCTAATCAAGAATATAAAAATTACAATTTCTACAAAATACATGGAATTGCGGCATCTTATATTCATGCTTCAGATATTTGTAACTTTAAATGTAAAATTTGTAATCTTCCAATAGAAAAAAGAGGTAAATTTGAAAGTTTTAATTTGCTTAAAAAAAAAATAGACCTTAGCTCCAATTCAAATCTTAAAAATATTATATTTACTGGGCAAGAAGTTCTAATACATCCAGAATTAGATAAAATAATTGAATATTGTTTTGAAGAAGCAAAAGTAAATTATGTAACATTCAATACAAATGGTCTTGGATTTTCAAATCATATTGTATGGGAAAAATTAAATAAATTAAAGAAATATAAAAACAAATTAATAATTGCAATTTCAATAAATTTCTATAATGAAAAAAGTTTTTCAAATTGGTCTGGACACAAAGAAAACATGTTTGAACCTTGGATTTCAGGATTTAAAAAATTTATGGACTCTGAATTTGAAAAATCAATCGATATAATCTTAAAAAAAGATATGCCAATTGAATACATTTTAAAATTCATATATGAAATTTCAGAAGATTATAAAAATGTAAGATTGAGAATTATTGATTTATTGCCAATTGGATACGCAAAAGGAGAAATGTATAAAGAAAGCAAATATGAAATGATTGAATTATCTAAAAAAATAAATATAATAGCACAAATGCACTCTGGACCAATTGAATTTGAAAGCTTTCCAATATGCTTATTTAACCAAAAATCCCTTAAGCAAAATAAATTCTTTATATATAATTTTCACATTATTGCTAAAAATGGTATACCTCTCCAATATGACCCAAACATATATGAAAATAGTTACAATGAATCTACATTTAATTTTGATATAAAAATTGAAAAGTTAATAGAAGATTGTGTTGAGAATAATCTCAGATATGACATATCTTCCAATGCGCCCTGCGGATTTCCTCCGTGCATCTTGGAAACTCATAAAATA
>SKGP01000055.1 GCA_007117405.1 Candidatus Woesearchaeota archaeon
ACATTTATGACAGTTAGAGTAGCAGATGCTATAAAAAACATATCTATTCCTGAATTTTGCCAAATTGCAATGAAAAAAATACCATATACTAAAGCAGAAGGAGGAGGACATGAAAGGGCTGGGTCTGTAAAATTCGTAGAATACGGAAGAGAAGAAGTTATTGAAGAATTTAAAAAATATCTAAGAGAAGTTGCAAAAAAACAATAACCTAAAAATTAGTTCCAATATCCCTTAACAATTTCTTAGAAAGATCTCCAATATCAGGATTATTTATATTTTTAAACAATGCTTCAATAACATATCCATTTCTTCCATAATGATGAAGTATATCTATTGCGGTATCTCTTCTAACATCACAGGAAAGGGCATAAACCAAAAACTTTACTGAATGTTCATTTGGACCCATTTCCTTTAAAGCCCTAATAGAATATGGTTTCGACTCATCATCCTGCAAAGAAGCCACAAGAGGCCCAGCAATATATTTTGGGTCTTCTTCTAAAATTCTTTCCAAAACATCTTTGCTTGGATTTGGATAATGGAGTCTGCCCACTAGTTTTCTCGCAACCAACCTATTCAATTCAAGTGTTTCAGGATCTACAGCAACCATTTTTCATATTATAGTATTATTAAACAAGTTTTGGTTTTAAACTAGGAGAAAACACACCTACTCCAGTTTCACTTTCTTGTGTATTATAATGAGAGAATTCCTGTTCAGAATCAATAATTTGGTTCCCCTCAAATGCAGGTAAATATACAATAACCTGTTTATATATAGAAGATATTTCATTAATAGAAACCTCTTGTAAAAAATTTGGTCTTTTTCTTAAAATATCAGAAAGTGATAATCTAGTTTCAAGAACAGCACTAGTATATAAATTTACTAAATTATATCTCGGTAATGCATAATATAAAAAATCTAAAGGAAAACATAAAATATTCTCTCCTTTATTTCCAACACATATTCGCTCATTTTCTATAGTAAAAATCGAGTCCTCCGGCAACTCTAAACGATATTTACCACCAATAACTTCAGTTTCACTTGTTACTGGGAATAATCTAAGAACTTTTGATTTTTTTCTATAGTTAGATAAATAATCTTCAAGATTCTCTGCTTGAAATAATTTGTAATTTTTTGAATTTCTTCCTAAATATTTCATTTTTATTAATAAGTAAATATTAAATAGATTACTCGAATAGTTCCATCAGATCTTCCCATTCAAGCTTTCTGATAAATCCATTATCTTCCATAACTAGGTTTTCAAACATATTCTCCTTTCTTTCCTGAAGTTTTAAAATCTTCTCCTCAATGGAGTTTTTAGTAATAAATTTGTATATATTTACTGTCTTTCTCTGGCCTATCCTATGAGTTCTATCAACTGCTTGCTGTTCCGCCATAGGGTTCCACCAAGGATCGTACAAAAATACTGCTGAAGCTGCAGTAAGGTTTAATCCAACACCACCAGCTTTAAGACTTATAAGAAACACCCTTACATTTTCATCATTTTGAAACTGGTCTACAACTTCCTGCCTATTCTTAGTTGAACCATCAAGTCTTAAATAATTAATTTTGCTTCTTTCAAGGTGATTTTCAAATATATCAAGCATTGATGTGAACTGAGAAAATACCAGAACCTTCTCTCCACTCTCAATAACTTCCTCCAAAAGCTCCAAAAACTGTTCATACTTCCCAGAAATTCCAATTTCATTTTTAAAACTTTTATCAATAAGGCTTGGATGATTACACACCTGTCTAAGCTTCAAAAGTGCAGATAGTATCTGTATTCTTGACTTATTAAAGCCTTGAGTTTCAATCAAAGTATTTATGTCTGCTTTTACTCTATTTAATACCTCATTGTATATTGCAACTTGCTTATTTGTCATTTCGTTGTATACAATCTGTTCTTGTTTATCTGGAAGCTCCTTTAATACTTCTTTTTTAGTTCTCCTTAAAATAAAAGGTCTTATCTTTGCTTGTAATATCTCCAATGCAATAGTATTATTTCTTTCAATTTTAGAAACAAACTCCCTCTTAAATTCAAGCATAGAACCAAGATAATTTGGCATAACCAAGTCAAATGTTCCATAAAGTTCCTCCAAATTATTTTCTAAAGGAGTTCCAGTTAATAAAATCATCCTTCTAGAAGGTACAACCCTAACTGCTTTTGCTGAAAGCGTCTTCATATTTTTCACATAGTGAGCCTCATCAAGAACTTCATAGTTAAATGATATGTTTTTTTCAATATAGTGCCTGTAATCCTTTTGAAGCATAGAATATGAAGTTATAACTATATTATACTCATTTGCCTTTCCAATTAGCTCTGCTCTCTTCTCACTATCCTTATCAACAACAAGAACTTTCAGTTCTGGGAAATATTTTTTAACTTCATTTTCCCAGTTATATATTAATGATTTAGGGCATACAACAAGATGTGGACCATCATCTTTATTCATTGCAAGAATTGTAAGTGCCTGAATAGTTTTTCCAAGACCCATTTCATCTGCTAAAACTCCACCAAAACCATATTTTTGTAGGAAATAAAGCCAGTAAACACCTTCTATTTGATAAGACCTAAGTACTTGTGAAATACTATCAGGAATCTTTATTTCTGATATCGGATTCTTCTCTTTTAATTCTAAAATTATATTTTTATACTCATCATTCGACTTGACATCCTTGTCTTTTATATTCTTCAAAAATTCATCTAATTCAAGAGCTGTATGTGACTGAGTCTTATAACTATTATCTTTTTTCTTAAATTCATACTTATCCAAAAATTCTATCCATTTATTTATCTCCCTTATATTCTCAACATTCATTGTTGTCCCATCTTTCATTTGAACAAATTTCTTATTTTTAAGCATCAAATCTTTCAAAAACTCCAAATCAAAATATTCATCTCCAATCTTAAATTTTACACTAAACTCAAATATATTTAATCTTGAATTCAAATTTGTTTCAAGCTCAAACCTAACATTTGTATTTGTAAGTTCAAGTTTCTGTCCATCTTTGTATATAACCTCATATATCTCCTCTGCCTTAGGCATAACCTGTTTTACAAAATTATCTAAATTAGATATGGGAAGCATTATTAAAAAAGGAGATTTCTGAGAAGGATTTGCAAATATCCTAGTCCCATCAAAAAGGTCTTTAAATGCCTCACTACTCATAGAAGTATCCGGAACATATTCAACAAGAGAATCTTTCTCTTTAACAATTTTTATTGAATTTTTTTTATCAAGCCAATTTATTGTCTCAGCATACACATAATCACCTACAGGGAAAAGTTCTTTGCCTACTTTATATTTAAATTCAAGTATTATAAAATGAGATGTTCTTCCTATCTCAAGAACAATCTTTGCTGTCTTCTTTTCAACATTGAGTTGTGATAAATTTTCAATCTCACCAGATACAGATAAATTATGATTTAATTTTATTTTTTCCAATATATTCTTTTTTAATGTAAAAAATGTTTCAATTGAAAACTTATTATTTCCAAGAGATATTTCCCTGTAAAAACTAAGTGGTATTTCTTCAGATAATTCATGAATTTCATTACCTAAATGAAAATAACATCTCTCTTGGCCAAATATAAACTCACCATTATCTTTATGTTCTAAAACTATATTGCTATCTTCATCAAAATGAAGATTAAAATCTATTTTATATTTTCCCTTTGAAAAAGTTATCTTCTCTTCATTGAAATATATTTCAAATGCACTATCTTTAAGGTGTGTAAATATAAATGAAACATCACCCATAACTCTGTATATTGTACCAACCGTACCAAGTCTATGCATTAAATAACTTAAAATAGAAAAATCAGAATGATTCAAAAAATTAGTTGATTCATTTTTTTTAAGCAAATTTGAAATATCTGAAGAATTAAGTCTTTCTTCTCCTGCTTCGCAGTAAAATTGAATGAAAGCATCTGCTTTTTTAATATGATATTTTATATTTGTAAAATCATCAACAGATGTTATATCCCTATTTCCAGCATCAAGTACATTCTCATTAAAAAAATTATCACCCATTTGTCAATCGCTCTATTTATCCTCTAATTAAAAAACATTTATAATCTTTGCGATAAATAAAACAAAAATCGACAAATTTGTGTTATCTCCACCCTAAAGGATGGAGTATTTA
>SKGP01000068.1 GCA_007117405.1 Candidatus Woesearchaeota archaeon
AAGATTTATTTCTTAAAATAATACACACAAATTTATAAAATTTATAACTTAAAAAAACCATAGTTGATGCAAAAAGCAAAGGTAATAAAAAACTCTTAATTAGTAAAAGAAAAACAAGTAAAAGAAAAATAAGCAGAAAAACTTCAAAATAATTTTCTAGTTTTATGAGGCTCTTTCTCTCCATTGAAAAAAAATGATTATAAAGAAATATAAATAATTATAATCACTTTAAAGGCAATATCATAAATTGTAATATCTTGTTAAAGGCACTTCTTGTGATGAAACTTCATTTAGTATCTCCAAATATTCCTTTATTTGTTTCTGCTTTTCCTTAGTCTTAAATCTACTATCAAAATATTTCTCTTCATCAATTAAGTTTACAGCAATTTTTTCTAGAGAAAGTCCAAATTCGAAATTTTTATCCCCAACAATAGGATAAGAAACAAGTTTAGATGTAAATTCAGAAACTAAATATGTATACAAACTATCTTCAAGTTTATTTGAAAAAACTGGTATGAACTTACTTACAAAAATGTCCTTTCCGTACAATTTATTAAAATGAAAAACAAATCTTGAAAACTTATTTGCAAAATCGTGACCTTGTTTCTCCATATCAAGCAAAACCATCAATTCCGACGAATAAAATATTGAATTCATTGTCATAGCATTTAATTGCGCAGAAACCTCAAGGACAATATAATCATAATTGAGATTTTTAAGTTTTTTTTCAAAATAATCATATTTAAATAATTCATAGAAAAAGTTAAATTCCTGAAAATTAAGATAAGGGTTTCCTTTTATAACATCAAGATTCTGTTCTAAGGATATTATAAATTTCCTAAAATCATCTAACTCATTAACGCAGTTAAAAATGTTAAGCCCAATATCTCTATCTATTACTTTCTTATTTTCCCTAAAATCAAGAATTAAAACTCTCTTGCCTTCCCTTGCAAGCTTTGCAAATAAATTCAAACTAATTGTTGAATCATCATTTTGATTAATTAGACATATTTTTCTCATAAATATTAATTGAATCAATAATATATAAGCTTTTCTTTTTATTAAAGTAAATTTACATTTAGAATTATATCAAAGTGGAAGGCCACCGTTACGTTTCCGTTGGATATCAAAAATTTCTAAAATAAATTTTTGGAACAACGCAATTAAAAATTGCGTATGTAACAGTACATGTAACAGAAAATAAAAATCTCTACAGAAAGTTTAACTAAGTTAGAATTATATCAAAGTGGAAGGCCACCGTTACGTTTCCGTTGGATAACAGTACTTGTAACAGCTAGAGTGGCTTAACTTCTGTGTTCGAGAAGGGAACAGGTGTAACCCGACCCTATATGAGCCTTCTTAGATAATATTAATGCGAATCCATTTATAAAACTTTTGATATATGAAAATTTATATCTAAGAAAATTAGATAAATAATCTATATTTAATAATACTATGGTCTTCAATTTTAACAATACATATATCAAACTAAATAAAAACTTTTATTCAGAAGTAACTCCTAAGAAAATTAAAAATCCAAAAATTCTAATTTTAAACAAAAAATTAATGAAAAAGTTAGATATTGAAAATAATAATGATCTAGCTGAAATACTTTGTGGAAATAAATTATTATCAAAGCCAATTGCACAAGCCTATGCGGGACATCAATTCGGAAATTTCACTATGTTAGGAGATGGAAGAGCACTCCTTTTAGGAGAACATATAACAAAAAAAGGCATTAGATACGATATACAATTAAAAGGTTCTGGGATAACACCATATTCAAGAGGTGGTGATGGAAAAGCAACAATAAGTTCAATGCTTAGAGAATATTTGTATAGTTGTGCTATGAATAATCTTAAGATTAAAAGTTCTCAAAGCCTAGCAATAATATTAACAAATGAAAAAGTTTTAAGAGAAAAAATAGAAAATGGTTCGATACTAGTAAGAGTTATGGAAAGTCATATCAGAATAGGAACCTTTGAATATGTCTCATATTCAAGTTCAAAAGAAGAGTTAGTCAAATTTACAGATTATGTTATTGAAAGACATTACAAAAATATATTAAATTATGAAGAAAAATATTTAAAATTTTTTGAAGAAGTTATGGACAAACTTATTGATATGGTAATTGAATGGACAAGAGTTGGTTTCATACATGGAGTAATGAATACAGACAACATGAACATTAATGGAGAAACATTCGATTTTGGTCCATGTGCTTTTATGAACTATTACGATCCAAATACAAAATTTAGTTCAATTGATGCCTATGGAAGATATTCATTTAAAAATCAAAAAAATATACTATTATGGAACCTTACAAGATTTGCAGAAACATTAATCCCAATTATTGATAGTGATAATAAAAATTCAATTGAAAAACTAAATAAAATATTAAAAAAATTCAATGAAAAGTATAATGAAAAATATTATAAAATGATGAAGTTAAAACTTGGTATAAAAAAAGAAGGAAATTTTAATAGTATAATTGACAAATTCACAACATGGTTAGAAAAAAATAAAACAGATTATACTAACACATTTATTGAATTAATAAACCCTACTTTATTTGCCGATAAAAGTTACTCAAGCAAAGAATTCATTGAATTAAAAAAAGAATTATCCGAAATTGGTTTAGATAAAGATATAATGAAAAAAGTTAATCCATTATATATACCTAGAAACTATCAAATTGAAGAAGCTATATCTGAATATAATTCCAAAAATTCACTTGAAAAATTTAATAAATTACTAAAAATAATTGAAAATCCTTACCTCAAAAAACCAAATTCTAAAATATACCAAACACCACCATTAATAGAATATGATTTAAAATACAAAACATTTTGTAATACTTAAGGAATAAAATAATCTAAAATATATTTATAAACGAAAATAAAATAAAAATCATTTCTTGGCTATATTTTGAATACCAACATAATGTGTTATAACTCCTTCTGAATCTTTTATAGGAGATATAGATAAATTATTTATAAGTTCAGTTCCATCTTTATGGTAATTTATTAATGAAACACTACATGATTCTCCTTTTTTCAATGTATCTCTTAAAATACTCAAGGCTTCTTGTTCCCTTTTATTACCTTGTAAAAATCTACAATTCTTCCCTAGAATATCAGATTCTTCATAACCCGTTAATCTGCAAAATTCCTTATTTACATATATTAAAGGAAAATCATCTTTCTTTGCATCAGCAATAGTAATTCCACAACTAGCAACATCCATAGCAAGTTTAAACAATTTTAATTGCTCCAAATAAGGAATTTCTTGATAAAATGTATACAATTTTGCAGGACCTATAATTCTTTCCTTTAAAACTCCTTGCGTTGTCAAAACTTCAACATAACGAGCAATACTATTCCTATTCAAAGGAAGAATAGAATTTAACTGAGTAATACTTAAACCTTCAGGATGTTTTTTTAATTTATTTACAATTTCTTTACTTTGCTTATCCATAATTAAATATTAAAGAAAAGATTTATATAGTTTAGCAATTATATAATATATACTTGCCATGCGATTTCGCATAGCATAATAAAAAATGAAAAAAATATTAACAATAATGGCAATTATTATACTGGGAATCGGTGCAGTACATGCTATGAAAAGCCCTAGTATCGTAGAAACCGCAATAGCGGCAAATTCCCAAGGAGAATTCGCAGGTTCATTTGATATCCTGATTGCTGCCCTTCAAGCAGAAGAGAATTTAATTAAAAAACTATCTAGAAATGGTCAATACACAGTATTTGCCCCAACTAATGATGCATTTGAAGCATTATTTGAGGAATTGGGTCTAACTCCTGAACAAGTATTGTCAGATAAGGAACTCCTAAGTTCTGTTCTTGGATATCATGTTACAAGAGGTAATAGAGATTCTACATCATTAACTAAAAGCAAAAAAATTAGAACTTTAAGCAAAAACTTCATCAATATTGATGGTATAGTCTTAACTGATGAAAGAAATAGAAACTCTAACATAATAGTGGCAGATATAAAAGCAGGAAATGGAGTAATTCATGTAATTGACAAAGTTATCCTTCCAAGATAAAATTTATTTTTTAAAAA
>SKGP01000059.1 GCA_007117405.1 Candidatus Woesearchaeota archaeon
AATATTTGCTGTTGTAGGTTTTCAAACATGGTTTTCGGATTTTAGTTCTAATTTAGAAATAGGTGTTGAAACTGAAATTAGAAAAAGTTCTTCTTCTGAAATAATCATAGAAGGAATTTTTTCTAATTTTTTATATATTAATGCCAAGAATAATATTACTCTTTTTTACGTGAATATAGGTAATTCCTTATGTGAAGAAATTAATGAAAGTATTTTAGGCATTTATACTTTAGATTTGGGTGATTGTCTTTTGAATTACTCAGGAGATATTGCAGAAATTGTTATCATAACTGATTCTGGAATTTCTAGTAAGTATCTTTATGTTGGAAATGTTGTAAGTCAAATAACTGAAGAAAGTATTTTAAATTATGAAGAGTTAATTCTTTCAAGAAATCCTATAGGATATTGGAGAATGAATGAGATTTCAGGAGTTATTGCCATTGATTATTCAACCCCCTATATTAATGGGACATATAATAACGTAAATTTAGCAAATTCAGCTGTGTCAGATGAATTGAATTATTCTGGTTATTTTGCAGGTAATAGCTTTATATCTTTTCCATTAAATTCAAATCTTGATTTAAATAATAATATTTCTATAGAATTATGGTTTAATTTCAATACATCACAATCCAATAGGCCTTTGGTTGCAAAATGGGATGGTTTGAATAATTGTTATTTAATTACTGTTCCAAATGATAGTCCAAATAGGATATTTGGTGGTTTTAGACTTGGTGGTGTTAGTTATGGTGTTTATTCCTTGGAAACATTAAATGATGGTAATTGGCATCATGCAGTTATGACTTATGATAATTCTTATATTCGGTTGTACATTGATGGTATTTTACAGGGAAATCAGTCATTTTCAGGTTCATTTAACAATTGTCCTTCAACTGCTTTAAGAATAGGTTCATATAGTAATCAAGCAATAAATACATATATTGGTTATATGGATGAAGTTGCTATTTATGGTTATGCTTTATCTGAAGAACAGATTGTTGAGCATTACAACATAGGGATTTCAAGTTAGAAATAAATACATAACCTAATACTACTATGTGGGGGAAGGGACTCGCAAGGTCACTTCACTGTGCTTTGTTCGTTGGTCTCTGTTGAGACAACTAAAGTTCTCGTCCCTTATAATATATAGTTCTAGAATTATTTAATTTATTTTTGTATAATGTGGGGGAAGGGACTCGAACCCTCGAACCAATAGGAACCGATCTTGAGTCGGTCGCGTTTGACCACTTCGCTACCCCCACTTTAGAATGCTTGGTCTGTAATAAAAGTTGTATATTATGCTTTAAAAATCTTTTGACTATAAGTGATATGTTTTATGCATATGAGAGAAATATCTTCTTACAATTATTTTTTCAATTTCTACTATTACAAAAATTAAAAATCCAGCAGAAATAATTAAAATCCAGCTATCAAAAGTAATTGGACTACTTCCAAATATATTGTTCATAAAAGGAAGATATGTAAATATTAATTGTGCAATTATCATTAAAAAAACACCCATAAAGAGCAGTGGATTGGTGAAAAATTTTGTTTTCCATATAGGTTTATCCAAAGATCTACAATTAAATAAATAAAACATTTCTCCAATTACAAACATATTTACTGCAATAGTCCTTGCAACTTCAACAGAATAGCCTAGATTAATTGCAAACTTGAATAGAGCATATGCAGCAGCACTTATTAAAAAGCTTACCAGAATAATTCTAAAAAGTAATGCTCTTGAGATAATAGGAAGTCTTGAATCATGAGGTGGCTTGTTCATAATATCTTTTTCTTTTGGTTCAAATGCAAGCATTAATCCTAAGAGTATAGCTGTTGCAAGATTTATCCATAAAAGTTGAAGTGGCATAATTGGCAGAAGTCCTCCAATTAATATTGCTAAAATTATTATCATTCCTTCTCCAAGATTTGTAGGGATTGTCCAAGTTATGAATTTTACAAGGTTATCATAGACTCCCCTTCCTTCTTGTACTGCGGCCTCAATGGTTGAAAAATTATCATCTAAAAGTACCATATCAGCACTTTCTTTTGCAACATCAGTGCCACCAACACCCATTGCGATTCCAATATTTGCTTGTTTTAATGAGGGGGCATCATTTACTCCATCCCCCGTCATCGCAACAATTAAATTACCGTGATTTTGCATAGCTCTTACAAGTCTTAATTTATTTTCTGGAGAAACTCTTGCAAAAACATCTGTCTCGCCGACAGCTTTATGGAGTTGTGATTCAGTCATTTTATCAATAGCTTTTCCATCAAGAACATTGTTATTTTGAGTTATTCCTATTTTTTGTGCTATTGAAAGTGCTGTTAGTGTATGGTCACCAGTAATCATTTTCACTTTTATCCCAGCAGTATGACATGCTTTTATTGAATGTTCAACTTCTGGCCTTGGCGGGTCTATCATTGCTTGGAAACCTAAAAATTCGAGATTGTTTATATCTTCATGTTCGATATTTTTTTTATTTGTTTGTTTTTTTGCAAATGCCAGTACTCTCATACCTTCTTTTGCAAAATTTTCTGCTTGTAAATGGAGTTCTTTTGAAGAATTTTTACATCTATCTAATATTATTTCTGCAGCACCCTTTACATATATTATATTATTATTTTTTTCTTTATTTAGGGTTGCCATATATTTGTATTTTGAATCAAATGGAATTGTATCTATTCTTGGATATTTTTTTATTAAATCATCTATATCGAAACCTGCTTTTCTTCCACTTACAAGTAGGGCTCCTTCGGTGGGGTCTCCTTCTATGTCCCATTCATGATTTTTAAATACAAGTGAAGAGTCATTACATAAAATTCCATTTTTGATACATTCCATAAAATTTGGAGATGTTTGATAATTGTTTTTTCCTTTTATCTTTCCTTCAGGTTCATATCCATTTCCTTCTATTTCAAATACTCCTTCTTTTGTATATACACTTAGAACATTCATCTTGTTTTGAGTTAGTGTTCCTGTTTTATCTGAACAAATTATCTGTGTGCTTCCGAGAGTTTCAACAGCAGGCAATTTAGTTATAATTGCTTTTTTTTTAGCCATTCTTGAAACTCCAATTGCAAGAGTAATTGTCAAAGCGGCAGGCAGGCCTTCAGGTATTAGTGCAACAGACATTGCAACAACTACTAGAAACATTGCAAGCATATCTTCTCCTTTTGAGATTCCTATAATATATATTATTAATGAAATAACAAGAATTACATACATAAGAGAACGACTAAATTTATTTATTTTTATAGTAAGAGGAGTTTGCATAATCTCAGCTTTTGAAATCATTTCATTTATTTTCCCCATTTCCGTTTTATCTCCAATTGCAGTTACAATTCCAACTCCCCAGCCTGCTGAAACAAAAGTACCATAATATGCCATATTTTTTCTATCTGCTAAAATTGTTTCTCTGCTTAATACATCAATATTTTTCATAACTGGAACAGATTCGCCTGTAAGCATAGACTCATTTATATCAAGTTGTTTACATTGAACAATTCTCATGTCTGCGGGAACTTTTAACCCCGGTTCTAAAATAACAACATCTCCTATAGTAATCTCTGAAAAATCTATCTTTTTTTTTTTACCCTCCCTTATTACAACTGCTTTGCCAGTAAGTTTCTTGCTTAGGGCATGAACTGCATGGAGAGCTTTAAACTCCTGTACAAAACCTATTACTGCATTTACAAGAATAACTGCAAATATAACTATTGCATCTACATAATGTTCAAGAAGTACAGTTATAATAACGGCTGCTAAAAGGATGTACTCTAATGGTTGGTGAAATTGAGATAAAAAAAGCAATATTGGATTTACTGGTTTTTTTGGTGTAATCTGATTTTTCCCATATTTTTCATGTCTTTTTTTAACTTCATCTTCAGAAAGGCCTAATTCTATTGAAGTTTCAAGTTTTTCTTCAATATTTTTTTCTGAATGCCAAGTTATATTTTCTTCTGTCACTATTCTTTTTTTTAATTTTTTATTTAATAATATTTACATAAATTCCATAGTTGTAAATATTTTCATTCCAGTTCAAATTCTTTTAGAAATTCTTTTA
>SKGP01000038.1 GCA_007117405.1 Candidatus Woesearchaeota archaeon
AGAAATTAGTGAAAATAAATTTAAAGATTCAACTGCAAAAAAAACCTTCGATATTTTTTTTAGATTTTATGCGAGGGTTTGTAGAAATCTTGCTCTAATATCTCTACCTTCGGGAGGTATTTATCTTGCTGGAGGAATTATTGCAAAAAATAGTGATTTTGACTATAAATTATTTTTGGAGGAGTTTTGTGGAAGTGAGAGATTTTCTAATTATCTAAAAGAGATTCCAGTAAAAATTATTCTAGATTACGATACAAGTCTTTATGGTATTGGAAATTTTGCAGCAAAATATAAAATTTGTTATGGAAAAGTTTGAAATAATACTGTTTATTCAATCATTTCTTCAAAAGAAAAACCTTTTCTTTTCATTTCAATTAATGTTATAACATAGTTTTCAGATTTTGTAAGTTCTAGTTCAGAGGTAGGAATAAAATACCATTGATTTTCTAGAAATTTGACGCCAACCCAACTTTCAGCAGAAAATTTTTGCGCAAAATATTCAAGGTCTCTAATTTCTTGTCTTGTAAAATATTTTTTAACATCAGAAATTATTTTTACTTCCATAACTATTTTTTTATCTCCTCTTGATGCAAGAAGGTCTGGAGAGGGATATTTTGTTGAGCCTGAACCTGCAACTCTTACACAAACCCAAGAATTTGTTTCCCAGAATTTATGTATTAATTCATTTTCTGCAGCAGTTCCAACACTTTTTCTTCTTCTAAAAGATCTTACAGCCATTTTTAATTATTTTTTAGTATTCCTTCTATTTCATTTAGATTATATATTTTAGAATCTGCAATACTTTGATTGAAATCAAAGTTATACTTTCCACGATTGATTCTTATTGTTTTTAATCCTGAATATTTAGCAGGAACTATATCATTGTCCTCTCTGTCTCCAACCATCCAAATATTTTGAGTTTGATACTTCGATGAGTAATGAGAAAATATCTTTTCATAAAATTCTGGATTTTTTTGAAAATTTTGTGATTCTGTTATGTAAATATTTTCCAATTGAAAAAAACTAGATATATTTGTCCTTATTAGTTTTTCCATTTGCTTAACTCCAACTCCAGAGCTAACTATTCCCAGTAGATAATCTTTTGAAAGATTTCTAAGTAGTTTTTCTAAATTTTTTTCAGTAAACCTAGTAATATTTCTTTTAGCTTCATGATAACTGTGAACTGCTAATGCCACGAGAAAATCCTTCTGAATAGGATTTTGAATTCCTAATCTTGAAAAGAGTTCATCATAATGTTTTGTTGAGTTTGAACCTAGTTCGCTATATACTTTGCTGAAGTTTTTCTCTAGAGAAGATTTAGCAATATCAGGCATATAAATGAGAGTTGAATTGAAACTTTCATTTCTGGCAAAGCTTACAAATTCAGTTGTATTTATTAGAGTATCATCTATGTCAAAAAATATTATGCCTTTAATTTGTTTTTCCATCTTTATTCAAAATCATTTTTATATAAATTTTGTTCACTAAGTCTTTTAGCAGCAATTATATCATCAATTTTGAGTATCATTGAACAGCTTTCGGTTGCAGATTTTATTGCCTGAGATTTTACATTTCCAGGTTCAATTATTCCTTTAGTCATGGTGTCTTCGAGTATTCCTGAAAAGCCATTAATTCCTGAATACTTTTTTCCTGTCTCATGCATGGAAATTAATTTTGTTATAATATCTATCTCTTCAAATCCTGAATTTTCACATAAAACTTTTGGAACTATTAGAAAACTTTCAGCAAATGCTTTTATTATCAACTGTTCTTTACCAGAAAATGTTTTGGAAAATTCAATTAGTTTTCTATAAAGTTCAATCTCTATTGCGCCACCTCCTGCAACTATTTTCCTACTTTTTATGATTGAGTTTATATCTCCAAGTGCATCTTCAACGGCCCTTTCTATTTCATCCAGAAAATGACTGCTAGATGCTTTTAGAAATATTGTTACAGCTTTTGGATTTGCACAATCTTTTACAAATATGTAGTTTTCATTAAGTATTTCTTTTACTTCAATTTCTTTAGCATAACCTAAATTTTCCTTGTTTACATCTTCATAATTTGAGACAATTTTTTTTCCTAATGCAAAACTTAACTTTTCAAGATCTGACTTTCTACATCTTCTTACGGCAAGTATATTTTCTTTTGCAAGATAGTATGCAACAGAATCATCAATACCTTTTTGACATATTACTACATTTGCACCAATTTGCTTTATTTTTACAACCATTTCTTTGAGATACTCTTGCTCACTTTTCATAAAATCTTCATATTCTTGAAGGGAATTTAGATTAATTTTTGCTTCTGATTCAAGTTCTTTTATTTCAAGGGGAAAATCAACAAGTAAAATTTTTCCTTCTTTGATTTTGGTAGGCATGTTTGGGTTTGCAGGATTTTTGTCCAGAACAATCCCATTTACTATGAAACTCTCTCTTGTATCTCCTCCAATTGATTTTTGCATCTTTATTTTTTTTTTAGATATTCCATTTTCATCTTTAACCTTTTGAGCAGTCTGAAAAACAATTTCAGATAGTATATCCTTTGAAAATTCTGCTACTTTTCCAGTCATAGCAGTCTCGCAAATTTCTTTTAATTTTTTCTTGTCTTCAAGGTCTATTTTAACAGAGTTTTCATTTAATATTTCTAGTGCTTTTTCAGAACTTAACTTATAACTTCTTATTATTGTTGTTGGGTGTATTTTTTGTTTCATAAGTTCTTGAGCTTTGCTTAATAATTCACCTGTAAGTATTACTGCTGTTGTTGTACCATCACCAACCTCTGACTCTTGAGTTTTTGCAACTTCAACTATTAACTTTGCTCCAGGATGTTCTATTTCCATCTCTTTTAGAATTTTAACACCATCATTCGTTATTACTGTGTTTCCCATGGAATCAATTAACATTTTATCCATTCCCATTGGACCTAATGTTGTTTTAACAATTTCAGAAACCGCCTTTGCAGCTTCAATATTTGAAGTAAAGGCATCAACTCCTTTTGTCCTTTGTGTTCCTTCATCAAGAATATCATTAGTTCTTCTTACCATAATAATTACAAATCAATTCAATTTATAACATTTGCTATTTTAGCATATTTTAATCTAAAATAAATTTGCCTTTAATTTTGTTTCCATCTGGGCCAATAAATTCTATATTTTGTGTGTTAATATCATATATAGCTTTTCCTTTTATTTTACCTGAAATTTGACTTTCAAGTTCATTTGTAAACTGAAGAAATCTCTCTTTTTCAAACGGAAAATGAATAAATGAGGAGCTTACTCCTGCCTCTTTTAATTCCATATAAAGATTCCCCATAGTCCTAGTAAGTGTATTGTTTTTTCTATTGCTGTATAATTGTTCTTTAAATCCAATCATTATATAATTTATTTGTGAATTGTACATGCTTGACAAAGGGTATACTATATCTTCTGCTATGTGTTCTGCGCTCATTTTCGCATTTCCAGTTTTTGTTTCAATTGCATAAAAAAGTTTAAGATTTTTCCTCTCATTTTCTTTTTTTACTATGTAGAGTCCATCTATTTCAGCTATGTTTTTAAAACCGAATTTTTTTGAAATTTCTGTTTCTTTTTTTTCGAGTATAACTATTCTGTTTTGTGAAATAAGTTTTGCAATATGATTTTGAGAAGAATTTACAACATATCCTTTTTTACCGTTTTCTTGTATGAATTTACCATTAATTCTTGGTTGATTACTAATAATCAGATCCATAGTATTTTCAAAAAGAGTTGTTGCAAGTATTTCTCCAGCAAGACCTCTTATATTTGAGAAATCTTCCGAATTAGAATTTGTAGTTATTGTTTCAAGGACTTTTTCAAGATTTTCTTTTGAAAACAGTGGTATTTTAGGATTAATGAAAGATTTAGTTTGAATTATTTTCCCTCCTGATTCAATCATTTGAAAAGGATTTGTAAAAAAAGTCATTTTAATATTTTATTATCTTATCCATTTATTAATTTTTCTATACAATTGCCACCCAGTAATAATTATAAATCTTTTAGAAAGGAAATTTTATTTAA
>SKGP01000076.1 GCA_007117405.1 Candidatus Woesearchaeota archaeon
TCATTTTTAGAATATATCTAAACTTTTTCAAAGTTTATCTACACACCAAAATTTCTAGCAAGTAAGGTTCTTCACAATATTGGCGTCTCAATTCATTTCATACCTAAAGGAATGAAATTTCTTGAGAACCTTACTTAAAATTGAGTATAAAAATCAAATTTTAATTATAGAAAAATATTATATTGAAAACTGGATAATATCAGTTAAATAAGAAAGCTTATAAATAATCGAATCATAATAATACTATGGAAACAGTTACAATACCTAAAGCAGAATATGAATATTTAAAAGAACATGCGAAAGATGTAGATTGGGAAGTTGTAGAACAATTTAAAAAAGGACTAGAAGACCTTAAACAAGGCAAATTTATTGAATGTTAATTTATTCTTTCGAATATTCTATCCTTTAGAATGGAAATAACACAAATTTGTGGATTTTTGTTTTATTTCTTTATATTAGTATATATTTGATAAGCATATTCTTTATATTCATTTAAATATAATTTAATATTATCGATTGTGCCTTGTTGAGTTTTTTTATTACTTGTAGCAACAAGTAAAATTAAGCATATATCTTCATAAACTAAGGAATATACTCTTTTAGAACCTATTTTTTTTTCTCGCAAAAAATCATATCCTAATGGTTTGCCTATATCCGAATTATTTTTTAAATGAACGATAAATTTATTTAGTTCCTTGAAATCCGCTTTAGAAAGTAATTTATTCGCATATTTATCAAAATCTGGTGCTTTAAAAACTCTATTCATACTAATTTCAAAACTCATTTTTTTAAAATACTTTCTTATTGCTTCTCATTAATTCCGAGGGTTCCAGTTTTTTTATTGAATTTGTTTAATTTTATTTATATATCGGTCAAAATATCTCGAATTTTGGGATGCATTTGTATTTTATTTTTGATATTTATGTTTTTTATGAATAAACTTTTCAGTATTTTAAATTCAACAAATATTTTGTTACTACTTTAAAGTAAATTTTCTTAGTTAAATTTATAAATAATAGTCTTTTATACCTTATTATAATGGCAAAAAAATTAAAAAATTTAACAAGTAGATTAGCAGTACCTATTGTTGCAGGTGCTTTGGCTGTAGGTTGCGGAGGAGGTTCTGGAAGTAGTGGGAAATCACCTAATATTGGGGATGGTTCTGGAGTTGGTTCTGGAAATTCTGTTTTAGTTTTGAATGATGCAAAAGGAGTTATTTCTTCTTATTTGGTAAATCCTCAGCAGAATGTTCAGGTATCTTTTTCAGATGGGATGAACTTAGCTAGAGATTATGATGGTCTTGTTCATGTTACTGGACAGGACAATATTGGTAGAACTCATTGTTTAATGTACAATTCTAGTGTTCCTACACCTGAGTTTTTAATTAGTAAAGATTGTGATAATGTTGCAGTAGTTCCTGAAGGGACTGATAATGAAATTGGTCAGTATGTGATGAATGAAATTTCAAAGTCTATTTATCCAAGACTTTCTGAAAGGAGAGATTTTGGAGAAGCTTATAGAGTTAACGGAGAAGTTTTAACAAGAGGTGCAGAGAATGTTTCTTGTTATAATGTTGACAATTTACAACTTGTCCCTTTCACATACATGGGCGAGTCTGATGGTCAGCAGGTATGGGAAGCTGATTTGACCTCTGTATCTGCTCCTGGGCACAACATTTATAGTTGTGAGGCAACAAATGCAAAAGGTACATCTGAATTTATGAATGCAGGCCAGGCAAATTTGAAAAGTACGGCTGGTATTACCGCTGAGACAACTCTGACTGGAAGCAATGCGTCGTATGTTGAGGGCAATCAGGTTCCAGTTAATTACGGTGTTAGTTGTTCTCTTCCTGCTGGTGTTGATCCACAGTCATTTGGACTTGAAGCAAAATTGCTTGCTGATGGCAATGTTGTAGCATCAAGCCCAACTGGAAACCTAAATACAACTTATTCCAGACCTACAATAGGTACAACAACCTTGCGTGGTGCATGTACTGTAAGCTTTGAAGGCAACCCAATCAGCACAACACAGTCCCCAAACACTTTCAACTACACAGTTACTGCCCCTCCTTCCAATGGCGGCGGTGGCGGCCATGGTGATTTTGATTAAATTTAAAACTACTTTCAAATTAAAACAAATATATTTATTCACTTATTTTTAAAAAATCATATGATTAATAAAAAATTAATTTTTATTTTAGCATTTTTTTTAGTATTAAATTCAGTTTATTCTACAGGAGGTACAGTATATAATAATACTCAAGGTATAGATTGGAATTATGAACATTGGCAAACTGAAATGGGTCATTTAACTTTTATTGTTCCAGGAAATTTGATTTCACAAGGAGGCTCATTTGTGTCTGGTGTTGCAGAATATCCTGTTCAAGCAGGCTATGCTAGATTATTTTTATTTCCAACTAATACAGAAGATTACGTATTTAGAAAAGCACCCACAGATTTATCTGTTGGTGGAATTGGTGGGCCCAACAATTTCAATTTTCCAAAGTATGCTCTTACTGAATTAAATTCTCTTTTATGTGAAGTTACAAATATTAATCCAATTGATAGTAGTGTTTTAGAAATACAATCAAATCTTAAACCACTTCAAGCAGGTGGTCAGGATATGATTAATTATGAATTAGTTATACCGCATCTTTTGGAGAAATACTATTATATGAAAGCGTATGTGTATGCGCAGGTGGTGGATGTGACTACGGGTGCTCCTGTTGCTGGGTACGAAAAAATTACGCCGCAATCGACACATGGTATTTATCCGTTGAATGTTGACCCTTCGCTGATTGACCCTGAAATTCATGGTTCTTCTGTGCCGTATGTGTTGTTGAAGCCAGATGCTGTGGAGGTGGATTTTGGAGATAGTATTTCTAATATTCGTAATGAATTTAGGGAACTGTGCGATGGTGGGCAAGATATGTACTGTGGGGATTTTAAGATAGTCTATCATGCTGTGCCTATTGACATGAAGTGTGATTTTTTTGAACAAAATCTTCTTAGTATTAATGATGTGTCTCCTTCTACTATAGAGGGTCAAGTTTTTAGTGTTAATCTTAGGGATAAATATGCAAGACCACTTGTATTTAATAATAATTCAATTGGAGGAGGAACTCAAACTTATAAGATTAACTTAATAGATCCTTCTTATTTATTACAATGTAGAGTGAATAATGATCCTATTAGTATGGAAACACCTAACTCATTTATTTTAAATAATATAGAACCTGGTAAGAATTATAATATTGAGTGTAGAGGATTAGATGATAATTGGTATGTTGGTTCATTTGTATCAGATCAAAGGCCAGATAATATTGCAATAGATACAGATTCAGATAGCATTCCGGATAAATATGATAGATGTATTTATGAAGACGGTCCCCAAATTCTAAGTGGATGTTCTGAGCTGTTTGAAGTGACCTGTACTGATATTAGAGATTTCACAGTAGGAGTTTCTGATTTAAATACTGAGACTAAAAGTGCTGGAATGACTTATAATAGTTATACGAATGAATTTTACTGTTCAAGTGAATTTGAGAGTAATTCTTTTAAAGTAATGGGTTCTGAAACAAGAATTACTGATGAGAGTAGAAATATTGATATGTTGGTTAATACTCAAACAATAAATGATGCATACATTACAGTTGTTAGGAATTTTTCTTGTAATTTATTTAGTAATCAAGATGACCCTGAGTGTCTAGGATTACTTCCTCCAGCTTCTCCAATAACAAAGCCATTGAAAGTTGAAAATGCTAGGTATGTTTGTGTTAATAATAATATGGGGCTTAGGGAAGTTGTGGGATTTTGTGATGTAAGGTATTTTGGGCCAACTCTTGGAAGTCCAGAATTTGAAGAGATGAAAATAGATTATAGTTCAAAGATAATTAAAGCAAA
>SKGP01000039.1 GCA_007117405.1 Candidatus Woesearchaeota archaeon
TATCATTTATAAATATATCTTGTCTAGTATTTGCTAAAATAATATTAGCAATAACACCTATATTTTAGTATCTTAATGCTTAAATATTACTGTCAAAAATAATTATTTTTAACATATATTTTGATTAAATGTTATTAGCAATTACAGTTATTTTTCAAAACCACCATAACCTAATTTTTTAAGTAATTCCTTTATTTCTTCTATTGTTTTTTGCTGATCTTTTTTCTTTGACATTCTAACAAATTTTAATACTAAGTCTTTCAGTTCATCAATCTTTAAAAATTTTAGCTTAAATCCGTCTGTTATAAAATAGAACCTAAAAGAAGTATATTTTAATTCTTTAATAACTATATTTCCAACATTAGCCAATTCTTTTCCTTTTTTTGGACTACTTTCTAATGTTTCAAAAAAATCAATTAATTCTAATGTTTTTTTCTTTCCAAATATTTTAATCATCTCTTTGGTTAAATCTTTAGTAATCTCAACTTTAACCATTTTTTAGAACATATTCTCTTGCTTCATTTAATGTAAATGAGTCTGAATTATCCATTAGTATATCCTGTAATTGTCTTTCTGATGCACTCCTATAAAGTCTTAAAAGCAGATCATTAAAACTTTCTCCGGGCATTTTAAATTCTGCTAATTTTTCTCTTGTGCTCTTATCCACTTGAATTGTTGTAACTGTCATAATATTATAATGGCTATAGTTATATATAAATTTATTGGATATTATAGTTTTTTGTAGTATACAAAAATTATTGTACAAGGCCTATTTAATAGAAAGATATATAATAAATATAAGATTATCTCAATTAGTAAATATACAACTAAATCATCTCGATTTAGATTATTCAACTCTTGAGAGGATTCTAGTTGAACCAACTTGGATTTCTGAAAATGGCAGAGAAATTTCCTTATGTGATGCCATTTTAGTTTTTTCAACTTTTGCAGTTCCATTGGAACTAAAACAATCCCTAATTAAGCGAGAAAAAGCTTTAAAACAATTAAGAAATGGTAAGAAATATATAGGAGAAGAACTTCAAATAGAATCAGCCAATTATGGACTTTTTGTAATTTACAATCCACTAATTCATATACAATCAAAGCCATTTAAAGTAGAAAAAGTTTATTTCTAAGATGTGAACATCTATCCTTTTCTTGACCATTAAACTTATATTTTTGTCTTTTAGCCAATATAAATTTATTTTCTAAGAATTAATTTTGGTTCTAATTTGTACATTATTAGCTCATCTAAAGTTAAAATTTCTTGAGAGTCAATATACTGGTGTGCAAATAGTTTCTCCTCGTATTTATTATCCCCTAAATATAGGACAGTATGGGTTCCAATTATTGGTTTTGATGCTTCATCTAATCTCTTATTGAACCTACTTTTTGGGTTATAAAATAATATCAGATCCCCAATTCCAATGCTCTTTTCATTAAATTGATAACTTTCTAGATGTAATGGGAGATTCCAGGCATCAACTGCTGGATATTCTATATTAAAAAGTTCTTGGGCAAGAATTCTAGAATATTTGGCACAGTGTGAGTTTTCTAGGCCAAAAACTCTTTTTATCATCAACTCTCCTGCGCTAGTTTCAATTTTATTTGCTATAAAAATCCTTTTCATTATTTATAAATTACATATCAAGTATCGATCTTCCAAAAGCTAGGTGGTTTTTGATATCTTCATATTTAAGATTGGTTGGAATTATCTTTTTGTATAAATTTCTATGATCATTTCCTCTGGAAAGAATTGTTCCATAATGGTATTTAGATAGATTGTTAATTTTATCTACAACTGCAAAATTTCCATATCTTAAGGGATTAAAAACTATTACTTCTGAGTTTTTTTTTGATAGGATATAACTGTCATAGTCTAAATCATTAATTGCACAAAACCATTCCGGTTCATTTTCAATATTTGGTGTAACTATTACACCTCCTTTTATTGGATCGAAATTCCCTTTTAAAACCTCTTCTAAATGGTATTTTGTGAAATCTCTTAAAGTTTCAAAATTAATTTTTTCTTCTTTTCTATCAAAGCTCACGTTCCAATTTCCAAATAGTAGTTCAACCATTCCCATTTTCATTAATAATTCTAAATTATTAAATCCATTATAAATTTTTACTTTCTTCTATTTTTTTTGTTAGGGATTCTTTTAAGTAATTAATGTCTTGAGTTGAGATATTTGTTATAAATGCTTTTTTTTCAGTTGCTTTATTTGATGATGAGTTGGTTTTTTCATATTTAATTATAACTCCATTTTCCTTTGCCTCAACATTTTTTATACTTGAGTATTGTATCTGTTTTGGAAAGATAAATACTTTGTATGTATCATGAAATACTATTCTATGCTCATCTATAACTGCAACCCTATTTTTTCTAAATCTGTAAAAAGAATATAATCTGATTATTAATATGAAAAAAATTATTCCAATAACATTTAGAATATGAAACTCTTCAATCATTAATCTAAAGTCTATAATTGCTGCAAGCAATAAAACAGAACCTATAAGCATATCAAAATAATCAATTAAAAAATAGTTCTTAATTGGACTTTTAGCCTTAATTATATTTTTATGATTTTCATACATTTTTATAAGGATTCAACCACTGCCCCTAATACTATTAAAGTCAATCCTATAAGTATTGTAAGTGAGAATTGGAATATGAATTGCATTTTTAGTTTTTTATCTGTAAGTTTTTTTGATATTCTATAGGAAAGCAGACACCCTGCAATTCCGAGCATAATGTATCCTCCTATTTCTAAAAGTGCATGCGATATGAATATAAATCCAGTTACAAAAGCCATGCTATGGGAGCCCATTTGATACAGGTAATAGGCGAAAATAGAAGAGTTCCATACAATTACAAGCACAAACCCTGAAAAGAATAAAAAACTTAGTACGAAGGTCACTAGACCCACTTGAATATTATTGAAAAGTACTATAAGAAATGTATTCTCCAATTCTAGAAAATTTCCTCCAATTGGACTTGTAAATTCTTGATGATATATATGGTCTCCAGGAGGTAGGAGTGAGAATATGATGTAAAAACCAATAGTCATAGCTATGAACAAGACCCAGAGCATAAGGATTTCCCTTTCTTCTCTAAAGATTATTGAGTTATTGGAAAAATGATGTTCTAGTTCTTCTCTTTGCCTTCTATGCAAGTATCTAACGATAGGATAGGAAATTGCGAGGGATACAAGAGCCACATAGAGAAGAGAGTTGTTTCCAAGAAAATAGTTTGCAAGCCCAAGTATTAATGTTAACAGAAATGTTATTATAAATATCTGTAGAAATGATGTTTTTTCCTGGGCTTTTAAAAGATATTTTTCAAGCATAAAATATAATTTATTTTGTTTCTTTTATATTTTTTGAAACTACTTAAAAGGTGTTAGAATAAAGAATTATTTGGATTTTCTTCTTACATAGTATACAATTAGTAGTATTAATATAAGCAGACCTAAAAGGATACCAACAATTGTTGGTGTATTGAAAGTAATATTTCCAGTAAGAGGGCTTCCTGAAGGTTGGCTAACACTTTGACTAGGAGTACTAAGTTCATTTGAACCTGGCTGACTTATTACAGTTACTCCATCATTTTCACCAGCTAAAACAACAGTTTCAATTAAATCAATTCTTTCAGTACCACCTATAATTCCATATTCTACAGTTAGATTTCCATCAACAATATCGTCTCTTGTGTATGTAAATGAAATAACTGGATTGTCTCTGATTACTGTAAAATCTCCAATAAGATTTACAGAAGCACTTTGAGCAACTTCTTTAGGAATAATTTGAATAATAGTGTATAAATCGCTATCTTCCTCAGGAGTTACATTTTTCTGAACATGAATTAGTTTTTGAGCACCAAATCCTGTTCTAAA
>SKGP01000023.1 GCA_007117405.1 Candidatus Woesearchaeota archaeon
ATTTATCAATGAAGTCAAGATAAACTCCAACAACTGCAACATGGCCGGCTCCGATGTTGCTGGGCAGAATGTAGTCACTAAAGTTGACATTGACTGTATTATCTACAAAGGCCAGAAAGTCAAAGTAACTTTGATCACCGACTTTGGTATCTTCGAGGAAACGCACATTGTTAGATAAATTTTCAAAATGCTTATAAATTGTTTCGGAGTAACATTTTTAACATGACAATTCAGAGAACATTTGTAATGATTAAACCAGATGGTGTGCAAAGGCAGATTGTGGGAGAAATTATTTCCAGATTTGAGAAAGTAGGATTAAAGATAATTGGAATGAAATTTATTCATGTAGATAGTGACTTTTCAAAAAAACACTATAGCGACCATGTTGAAAAACCATTTTATGCTGGTCTTGAAGATTTGCTTGTATCAGGGCCTGTTGTGGCATTGGTTCTTGAAGGTGCTGAAGCAATTGCACTTGTAAGAAAAATGGTTGGTTCTACTGCTCCTTCAGGTGCAGCTCCAGGTACAATTAGGGGGGATTATGCTCATATGAGTTATGCAAGAGCAGATGAGAAAAAAATAGGAGTTCCTAACTTAATCCATGCATCAGATAGTGAAGAGAGTGCTAAAAAAGAGATGGGTCTGTGGTTTTCAGAAGCTGAAATCTATGACAACTATGATACTGTTCATAGTAAATTCATGTAATTTTTATTTTTAAAAAATTTTAGTTAAATTTATTATTTTTAAAACTGACTAAGTTGCAGTAATAAAAAATATAAGTATACAATTATTGTTACCATAGCATATATTAATAAACATATTATTAGTGATGCAAGAGGTTTATATATATCTGTATTAAATATATTTTTCATATTCATTGACAATATAAAAAAATAAACTAACCACATTATTGCAATTATTATTGCTGAAATTATCCATATTGCTTGGGATTGAAGTAATAATTGAATTAGATTAATTGAATATGAAACAATAAGAAAAGGCAGTGTAATTGCTGTAAATTCTAGATATGTTTTAAACCATTTGTTATTTTGGTCTGTAAAGGCTTTCATTAGTATGAATAAAGGTGTAAAAAGGATTAAAAGTAGAATTGGCAATCCTAGAAGATTTGAAATTAATGCTTGGACTATACTTAAATCTGATGAGGAACTTTTGCTATTAGCTATTGTATTTATGATTGTAGCAACTAATAGGAGAATCAGATTATATAATATTAACTCGGATATTTTGTATTTTTCTTTTAAGATTTTGAAATTCCATAAAGGTTTTATAAAGTCAGTAATGTATAAATTTTTTTCTTTCACCATAATTAAATTGTAAAAAGAATTTTTATAAACTTAACTGTTTATTATATTGTAGTCATATGAAAAAAAAGGGTCAAGTTAAGTTTGGAGAAAGTTTTGGAATTATAATAATTGTAACTATTGTCATTTTTTTAGGTGCATCGTGGTATAATAGCATAAGTTCTAAAGCTCTTCATGAACTTTCAATTGAAGACCAAGAGGATAGGGCATTTGAAAGATATAACTATATTATAAATCATAATTTTTTAAGAATAAGTCAGAATACTGTTATTGACGATAAATTTGATTTACATTCATTTAGAATATTTTCAGAATTTTCCAAAACTCCCACAGGAATTGAGTATTTAAGACCAAATCTTGGTGAAAGTACAATAGTTTTAGAGTTGTACAGGTATGATGACATAATGGCTGATATTTTTACTGTTAATGAAACAATAGTTTTGTATAATAGAACTCCCTCGGCAAATTTACAACTTCAAGGTGAGAGTGTTTATCGTTCATTAATACCTGTAAGGGATTATGTGGAATCTAGGACTGACCTTGGTGTTTTAACTGTTAGAGTTCCAATTGTCAGATAGTTTTTAAAATTAAAGTTAATTGGTAATATATTATGAAGGTTAAAAGAACTGTTACCTATAGAAGAAAAATTGGGTTTTTGGATACTGTTCAATACATTATTGGGATAGCTATAGCCGTACTTTTTGGAGTTGGTCTTATTCCAGGATATTTTGGATATGTATTTCCTATTTTAGTTTTTGTGATCATAGTTCAGGCTGTAATTTCACTGGTAAGACTTAGAATATTAAATCTTTTCATTGAACTTTTTATGCTTGTTTTTGCGATAATTGGTATCATTCCCTATTTTGGATATCTTTTTAGATTTATTGGAGTTTTGGCTGCTATAATTGATTTAACTTCTTTTAAGAACTATCAGTTATACAAACATATTGAAATTAGAACATTTAAAGGCCATCCTAACAAGGGTTCAACTCATCCTAAAAATGAAAAGAAGATAAGAGATAAGAATGTTGTCGATGCTGAGTTTAAGGAAAAATGAGTTTATTTTTCTTCTATTTTTACCTTGTCTTTTATATTAATGTTTGAAAATTTTCCTTTTGTTGATTCTATTACATATTTGCAAGGTTTTTGTGGAGTGTATGTTGGTGTCCATGGTTTTAGAGTTTTTTTGTCAACTACTTCAAATTTTGAATTAATAAATAGTATGTCGTAGCTTCTAAAGCAGAACAACATTGTGACTGCAGCCCCATGTCTTACATCTGATTTTGTAGGCATAATAAGGCAGATTCCTTTGTCTATTCTTTTTTTCCCAGCAAACATAAGCCCTCTTGATATTTCAAAAAGTCCTGAGGCCATAACCATATTATTTAGAATTATCTTATTTTTATGGATTAATTTTGCTGTTTTTTTCATTTCACTTTAATATATAAAAGATAAAGTTTATATAAATTTTTTTCTTCTCTTATTTATGGAAAACAAACAGATTACTAAAATAAAAGAGATATTTAGAGAATTAACTTCTTTTATAGAAAAAGAAGGTTTTTATTCAGATTTTAATTTTTTTGAAAGTTTTGAAAAAAGAATCTTTGTGGATAAGGAAAATGTTGATGTTAGTAAAGATTCATCTAGGGGTGTTAAGATAAGATTGTGGGATGGGGAGAAATTCCTTGAATCTGCTTTAACTTCTCTTGAAAAATCGGAAATTGAGAAAAAAGTAATGGGTCTTTTAAAAATAGCAAAAAATAATCAGAATTTAATAGAAAATAAAGTAGAGTTGTTTATTGATAAGGAAATTATTGAAAAGGATTTTGGAATCGAAGTTATAGATGATAAGGGAAATCTTGAAGAGAAGGTTGAATTGCTTAAAGGTTTTAGGGACAAAATAGTTTCTTATTCAAAAGATATTGCAACTGCAAAAACTGTTCTGGGGGAAGAAAGAGAAAATCATGTTTTTGTAAATCCTTACAAGTGTCTTTTTCAGTCAATACCTTTAAATTTTTTTGCAATGGTTGCTTATGTAAATTCAGATGATGGTGTTAAAATGGTATATGAGAGTTTTGTTGCAAATGAGTCTGAGAGTCTTTTAAAAAAAGCAGAAAGCGGATTTGATTTATTTTTTGAAAAAATTGAGAATTATAAAAAAGCAAAAAAGTTAGAAGGTGGGAAGTACAGAGTTGTTTTGTCTCCACATCTTTCAGGTCTTTTGGCTCATGAAAGTTTTGGTCATGGTATGGAATCAGACACAATGCTTAGGGGCAGGGCTCTGGCTTCTGATTGGGCAGGGAAAAAAATAGCACCTGAGTATGTTAGTATTGTTGATTATGGTCAAGTTGAAGGTAAAAATGGGCAGTTTTATTTTGACCATGAAGGAAATGTTGCTAAAAAAACTTACTTGGTAAAAAACGGTGTAATTTGCGAGCCTATGTCAGATGTTTATTCGGCAACAAAGCTTGGTATTGAATTAAGTGGAAATTCTAGGTTTGAGAGATTTGATCATAAAAATTATGTAAGGATGTCAAATACATATTTTGAAGCAGG
>SKGP01000069.1 GCA_007117405.1 Candidatus Woesearchaeota archaeon
AAGAAAAGAGATAAATGAGAAATGGATTAAAAAATACAAACTAATAATACTTGAAAAAAGGAAAGTCCAAGTAGGCAAACAAGACTACATTATCTATTCAATTTCTCATTAGTTTTTAGTTGTTGACCAAGTATATGCAATCGAGTTAAATTATTTGAAGGTAAGACTTCAGAACTTCAAAGGCTTAGTGGCCAAATAAAACAAAAATCGACAAATTTGTGTTATCTCCACCCTAAAGGATGGAGTATTTAACACACAAATTTTTCATGTCGATTTTTGGTCATTCCTTAGAATATTCATTTCATCCCCACCATAAAGGATGGGGTATTCAAAGGAATAAAACTTTATTCAAAATATAAAATAGTAAAAAAATTCATTAAAATTTGCTATTAAAACCACATAAAAATGAAACATTTTCACAAAATTTTTACTTCTAAATCACATAGTTCTAAATCTTATTTAGCTTAAGAATACCCTTATGGTGCAGGTATAAATCCTAATAAGAAATCAATAATTTTATAAAGCTCTCCTAATTGCTATATAGTATTATGAAGTTTGAAAGACCATTTGACGCACTTAATGAGAATAGGGGAAAGAATATTTCAGTAGAACTTAAAAATGGAAAATTGTTTGCTGGTGTTCTTGAAGCTTTTGACATTCATTTAAATCTTACATTATCTTCTGCAAAAGAAGACAATTCAAAAGAAAATGGATGTGATATGATAATCAGAGGAGATGCAATAGTTACAATCAAGCTTAAATCTTAAATAGAGGATAAAAAATGGTAAAAGGAACACCAACAATGGGTAAAAGGAGTACGGGCAAACTACATATAATATGTAGAAGATGTGGAAGAAGATCTTATCACATGAAAACCGGAATTTGCTCTTCTTGCGGTTATGGAAGATCAGCAAGAATGAGAAAGTCAAAAAATAACTAATTTTTTTAAAAATAAAAATATGAGAGTAATTCTTCAAAGAGTAAATTCTGCTTCAGTCACTGTAAATTCAAATACAGTAAGTTCAATTAATAGAGGAATACTAATATTTGTTGGATTTTCAAAGGAATTCTCTGAAGAAAAAATTGATTGGATGGCAAAAAAAATATGTAATCTGAGAATTTTTGAATCAAAAGAAAAAGGCTTTGACTTAAACATTAAACAAATAAATGGCGAAATATTAATAGTTTCACAATTCACACTTCACTCAATAATTGAAGGAAATAAGCCTAATTTTAAAAACTCACTAGAATATGAAAAAGCAAAAAATGCTTATGAAAAATTTGTAAAAAAAGTAAAAGAGTATTCTGAATTAAAAGTTGAAACTGGAATTTTTGGAGCTATGATGAAAGTAAATCTAGAAAATGATGGGCCAGTAACTATTTTCTTGGACAAGTAATTTCAAACTTTTTTTCTTTCAAATATTTTTTTAATATCTTCAAATCTGAAATTTTTACTTTACCAATAAATAAATTATCTATTTTATGAAATCTAGCATATTTTTTTACCTTCAAATAACCACTAAAATAAACATAATCCTTAGTAAAACCACCTTTAAGTGAAGTATCCATCATATTTCTCTTTGCTCTAAATGTTATTGCAAATGCATCTTGTCTTTTAAATCCATAATCCCTAAGTATTTGATAAACTTCATAAAAACTACACCTTAGTGCATAAAATGTAGCGATAACTCTTCCAGCATATATAAACATCTGTGCTCTAGAAGAAACTCCTGAAATCTCCTCCATATAAACTGCAAGACCCTCTTCAATCTCAATATAATTTGAAGTCCCACTCTCAAGTATTCTAAGACAAGATTTTTTACCATTAAAATATCTCAAATAATGAACTCCTATCTCATGAACTTTAAGTCTTTTAATATCAAGTGTTGTAAATCTTTCATTAGGATTCAAAGTTATTGTTTTTGAAGAAGGATTTATACTAACCTTTGAAGCCATATCCTTAAAAATAATTCTTACATTTTCAGAGCATAATCTAAAAACTTCTTCCTTCAACTCTTTTCCTGCAACTTTTGCACTAACTCTTGTAAACCTAACTTTCTCTCTTTTATATGTTTTGCAAAAAAGTTTAGCTTTTGCAAGAAGAAACCTAGAAGGCTTTCCTTTTGATTTAATTTCCCAATAGCCAGATTCCTCTCTACCCCAACTTTTATGAGAATATATCTCATAAAGTTTTGTTTTTATTCTATCAAAATAAAGCTTCTTTATATTGTACAAATCTCCGCTAGGATTTATTTTAAAATTTTCAAGTTTTTCAATCAGACTATCATCAAAATGCTTTTTTTCATATACAAATTGAGGATTATATACCTCATCATCAGCTATTGCTGAAAAAAATCTTCTTTTCTCTTGCTGAAGGTTAAGTGGTTTTGGATAAGACATATCAAAATTTGAAATCAAAGTAAAATATCTTTTTTCTATATCTTCTATTTCCCTCCAATAATCTTCTTCTAAAACCATCTTAAACAACTTTTTAATTAAAACACCCAGAACCTATTTTAAAAATATTTCTAATTGGAACCGGAATAAGACCTTGTTGCCTCAAGTATGTCTTCCATCTCTTTCTTTATTTTATCAATACCCTTACAATAGTCCTGAGAACTACTCTTAAGACCAAATCCATTATCAGACATATCTTTAAATGTCTGTACAACTGAAAGAGCATCAGTTACTGTAACAATTGGTATAGCAACATTTAAAGCAGGATTAGTAGTAGGGTTGCAATTAGGAGTACACTTACTTATTACTGCTCTTGAAGCAACAACTCCTCCAGACCACAAAATACCAACAGGATTTGCTAAAATATTTGCAATTCCTTGTCTCCAATAATCCAAGATTCTAAGTGGGCTATTAATAAAAACTTCACCAACTATCTGTGAACATACTCTATAAGATTTCTGATTTATACAAAAACTAGGATCCATGTCTGCACTAATCATATTATAATAGCAATGAACTGCTTGACACTGTATCTGTTTCCATTCATATGTTTTTTCCAAAATACCCGGAAGACACATAGTAACAATAGAAAGAACTAAAGACTCTTTAATATCTAATTTCCCACAAACAGCATCTCTAACTTCTTGTACCTGCCTAGAAGAGTCCGAAAATAAACTAAAAGCAGTAGCTTCTTCTTGAGCATTCACAATACCCATATTATAAGGGATAGCAAAAATCATCCCTATTATCAAAAAAAACATAAAATTAATTTTAATAGCCATTTTATTCAGTAATACCTCCTCCTAAACCATCATCTCTTATAAAAACACCCGCAGGAATATCACAAAGCATATTGTTTAAATTTTCAATTTTTGATACTAAATCAAACATGCTACCATCATCAACACCTGTAAACATACCAACCAATGTACCCCCATTTCTACATGTAACAAAATCACATGTTGTTTTTATAAAACCTCTTTCAAGCATTGTTCCAACACCACCAAAGATACTATGAGTAGAACCTATTTTTGTTGCAACTCCGGTTCCAACGCCAGGCACAGCATTTAACGCCCATTGAACGCCATATATAACATTAGAAATTGAACTCAAAACTCCAGTTGCAGTATTCACTGCTCCACAAACAGTATTAAAAGCATTATAAAATTTATATGTTGAATCAAACCAATCCCCGAGAACTTCTGTATCATCTATCATATCAAGTAATTTTGAAGCATGCATTCTTAATAAAGAACCTTGAGGCATATCATAAAATTCAAGGACCACTGTAAAGTCAATTTTTTCTTCAGGATATAAAGTTTGTGAATCTCTCTTTAAAAGAGACATAGTACAATCAACCTTTTTTTCATTAAGATCAGCAGAATAAACATTTTGATACTCTCTAAGACCC
>SKGP01000042.1 GCA_007117405.1 Candidatus Woesearchaeota archaeon
ACGAAAACTCAAAGAAGGAGAAATCGCTTAAAATTTCAATATACTATTATTTATTATTATTCTAATAAAACAAAAATCGACAAATTTGAAATATTTATTGCTCAAATTTTTTCATTTCGATTTTTAATCATTCCTTAGAATATTCATTTCATCCACACCTTAAAAGGTGGTGTATTCGAAGGAATAAAACAAATATTTATAATATTTCTTAGTTAAAAATTTATAAGAATGAATGAGAATAACGAAAATTTTGAAAAAAATAACTCAATTGAGAACTATATTTTAACTCAAATTCCAATAGTTCCTGAAACTTTTACAGTAAAGCAGACCCTTGAACATATAGAAAAAAATATTGAGAAATATCACACAATAGACCATATCTATGCTGTTGATAAAAATCAAGATTTGTCTGGAATGATAAGTATTCAAAACCTTTTCAAATATGAAAGAAACATTAAAATAAATGAGTTTATGAAAAAGGATTTAATTTCCGTATCAACACATACTCAAATTGAGAAAGCTGCCCAAATTGCGCTTAAACACAATCTAAAACAAATACCTGTTACAAAATCAAAAAAATTAATAGGAATCATACCACCTAAAGAGATATTATCCACAATAAACAAATCACTGAAAACAGATATATTTCATTTAGCCGGTGTTCATAAATCTCATCTTGAATACGAAACCAATCCTGATGACACACCAATAATTAGTTCACTTAAAAATCGTCTACCCTGGCTTATTATAGGTCTTTTTGGAGCAATTATTATGGCTGCATTTATATCAAATTTTGAAGAAACATTGGCAAAATATTTAATAATTGCTGCATTTATTCCAACAATTGTATATATTAGTGGTGCTCTTTCAAGTCAAACTTTAATTATTTTTATAAGAGATTTGGCCGTTATGGGTAAAGGTTTAAATTTTAAGAATTACTTTTTTAAGCAAATAATAACTTCAATTATGCTTTCATTTTTTATGGGTGTTGCACTATTTTTGCTAGTTACTCTATTTTGGAGTCTTCCATACATTGCCTTAGTAATAGCAATAGCTACCTTTGTTTCATTGATTGCTACAAATTTTATTTCAATGTTAATTGCAATATTAATAAAAAGATTCAAATTTGACCCTGCTCTTGGAAGTGGTCCAATTGCAACAGTAATTGCTGACATATCATCGGTAGTAATATATTTTGGAACAGTTGTAATTTTGCTTTAAATTTTTTATTTAAAAAATAAAGATAAATTTTTTTGTGTTTCAGTTTCTTTTCCAAAAAGTCCTTCAACTCTAAGATTTGCAAGTTCAAGTGTTTCTACAATATATGGGTCTACATCATATTCCTTTACAATTTTAAATGATGGTTCAATATATTTTTTAACAGAACCCTCATGGATTGTGAAATTTATTGAAGGGTGACCGCATTTAACACATTTCCCAATTAAAGGTGGTCTCCTGTATTTTTCACCACAATTTGTACATCTAAATGTTTGCATTCCAAATTTTCTTAGGTTTCCTTTTATGTCTTTCATGAAATGTTTGTCAATAATTAGTGTTCCAACTATATTCTCGTTTACTGCTCTAAGCTTTTTGGCAAGTCCTAATTGTAAATCAAGTTTTTCAACCATACTCGGTACACTTTTATAAGAAGAACACAAAACAGTATTATTCATGTCATTTGTATTGTGTGTAAAAAAGTAACCTAAATACCTTTTATCAATGTCTTTTTCATCAACTCTTTTCCCAAGTTTTTCGATTTTTATTTCTTTAGGATTAATAAATTTTTTAGTTGCTCTATAAAATTCTAACGGGTAATAGGGAACTATGTCCATACCATGTACTTCATCATCAATCTGGTCTAGATATAAATGTGAAGTTAAAACAAGTGAAATATCCATCGTTCTTGACCCCCTCCTATCTGGTAAGAATTCTCTAGAAAAGTTAATAAGTCCATCTAAAAGAAGCATTATTCCATTTTCATCACCATCAAGGTTCCTTCTTTGTGCTGCATGCCATACTGGATGTGAGAAACAACCTTGTGTTTTGGAGTATCCTATTATTCTCCCAACAATTCCTGCAGAAGTATGTGGTGCGAGTCCTATAATTAAATGACCTATTGTATCTTCTTTATTTTTAAAATTGTAGAATTTTGGAAGATTATATAATTTTTCAAGTAGGTCGTCAACATATTTAGCTGTATTTATGATATAATCTGAAGCAAATTCATCTCCGGATTCTATGCAATCTGGAAGTATGACATCCTGTGGAAAAATCTCTATAATTTGATTTTCATTTTCAAGAGTATTTCCCAAATAATCTTGAGTATATCCTAGTTCTTTTAGTTTTTCAATTGAAGTTCCGATTTCGCAAGGTTTGAAGTGAGTAAGACCCATTTCAATCATATCGTATCTTACGGTCCCATCTTTATTCACATAAACATGATTAATTGCCCTTAAAAATGATTTTGCTATATGTTCTGTAGTATGATGTTTATTTATTGTTGAAGTGATACCTTTTACATTCTTTGGATATTCAATTCCAGACCCAAGTATTTTTCTTAGATTTTTTTCTATGCTTTCAGTTTGGAGTTTTATTTTCTTATATTCTATTGAATTTTCAGTTGGTTCTTTAATTTCTTTAAAAGTATATCTTTCATAATGTTTCTGCTGTGTTTTGTTAGAACAGATTTCACAGATGGGATAAATAGTTTCCTTATTACATTTATTACAATAATATATTCTAAATTGTTCATCAATATAACCAGTTGTTTTTAAAACTTCAACTATATTTTTCAATCTCCCCCCTTGTTCTCCTACTGGAAAGAGGCCATGAGATTTTGTTTCATCATTGAACTGTTTTCTCATTTTTGCTTTTTCAGGCCTTCCCATCCTAGCACCGATATATGTGCCACCTTTGTCTCTTATCTCAATTGACGAATTAATATTAATTATTTCAACAGAAGATTTGGATAGATTTTCAGTAGCATTTTTTGCTATTTTTATTATCCTTTCTTTATATTCTTTTTCTGTGAATTTATTGAAATTTATGTTTAAATTTGTAAGAAAAGTTTTTGATGTACTTTTATCTAATACTATAATTTCAGATTCTTCTTCTGACTTTATTTCATTTATTGGAAGTTTTTTTATTGTATGTTCTATTGCAAGAATTTCAAATAACCTTTTTTCTTTTGTTTTTGGAAAACTAATTTCTTGTATTTCATTATTTAAAACTTTAAATTTTGCTTTTTTTAAAAATTCCATAAAAGAAACCAATTGTGCCGCTGAAAGTTCATTCCAATAGTAGGTATATTTTGGATGAAGAGCAATATTATATTTTTCAGATATTTCTATAGATGTCTCCAAATCAGGTATATTAGTAAATGGATTTTCAAGCATTTTTTGTATTTTCTTATCATTCAAGGTTCCGTTTACTAATTTATTGAAATCCATTTATTGTTTTTTCTTTAGAGTGTTCATATTTTTTTGCAAGTGTATAGTTTAAGAACTCATTACTAATCTCTTCGGGTGTATACTCATTTGATTTAGAAGATATTTTTAATACAAAGTATTTGCCAAGGTCTGCAATTGTAATTGCGGCAAATTCATTATAATCTTTTATTGAGTCTAAAATTATTTCTTTTTCATAAAATGATTTATTCATATATATGAATGCAAAATCCTTTTTCACAACAAGCTTTTTCATAAGTATAAGTATTATTTCAATTACTTTTTTATATAATTTTTCATTCATTGTTAACAGTAATATTATTTTAGCAATAAATTCATACATAATACTAATTATTTTTTTCCTTAATATTTTCAATTAATATTTTATTTTTTTAATTTTTTTTTGA
>SKGP01000087.1 GCA_007117405.1 Candidatus Woesearchaeota archaeon
TCAAGATCATTTTTATTATAAAGATATTTTGTTATGGATAAAAGAAAGTATGTTGGTGAAAATTCTTCGTTGTTTTTATTTTTGAAATAAAAATTTCCATTTCTCAGTTGATACCTAGTAATAAAGTTTCCAACTTTTTCAAATTCTTCAGTATAATTGTCAGAAAATGCTTCTAATGCTAAAAAGTATTCTTTAGGGTCATCTATATCTTTTTTTGATATTTTTTCAAAAATTTTTTCTTTAAGAAATTCAAAAGCTTTTTGTTTTAAGTGATTTTTCATATTCTTTAATGATGATTTTCTCTATTTTTATTACCATATTTTTCAAAAAACACCTTAGATGTCATAGGATCTTTACTTATTTTAGGATTTTCAAGAGGATATCCTATGGGAATTATAGCATCAACTGTTTTTTCAATAGGTATGCCTAAATACTCTTTTACGACTTCATTGTCATATGCCTCAACCCAACATGCTCCAAGTTCATTAAAATGTGCAAGTAGCAACAAATTTTGTATAAATGCCGCACTATTTTGTATTGCATAAGTTTCGCCTTCATTTGGGTACATATTTTTTAAATCATAATTGTCTCTTACAACAACTAATAATGTAGGTGCTTCTGATAACCAGTATTGATGAAACGAAAGTTTTCCAATTTCATGCCTCTTTTTTTTTTCAGTTACAACTATTACTTTGTAGTTTTGAATATTTCCAGCAGCCGGAGCATTTAGTGCATTTTCTATAATATCATGAATAGTTTTCCAAGGGACTTCTTTTTGTGAATATTTCCTAATGCTTCTTCTAGTTTTGAATTTTTCAATCGCATATCTTTTAATTTCTTCACTTGGATTTTGATTTTTTTCTTCCTTGTTTTCATTTACTTCATTATTTTGATAGTAATTTCCCTTCCTTGCAAAGAACTCTTTAATTCTTTCTTTCATCTTACATTATTTTAAAAATTTAGAATTTATAAACTTTTTTCATTATTTAATAAATTCATTCAATCCTTTTTCATTATTTGATGGAATTTTATTCTTAATTTTGAGATTTCTTTTTTCGAGTGTCTGTTTGAATTCTTGCTTTATTCTTATTTCCTCTTTCTCTTCAATATTAGACTGGACTTCCTTTGCTCTTTCAAGTACTCTTTGTGGAATCCCTGCTAATTTTCCAACATGAATACCATAACTTTTATCAGTTCCTCCCTGGACTATTTTTCTAACAAATTCAACTTCTTCTCCTTCTTCTCTTACCATAACATTATAGTTTTCTATGGTTGAATAAAAATCAGATAGTCTATTTAGTTGGTGGTAATGGGTTGCAAATATTGTATTTGCCTCAATTTGTGCGAGTTCTTCAGTTACTGCCCATGCTATAGCAAGACCATCATATGTAGATGTGCCTCTTCCTATTTCATCTAAGAGAACTAAAGATTTTTTTGTTGCATTATTTAATATATTTGCAGTCTCACTCATTTCAACCATAAATGTTGAATGACCTTCCGATAGTTCATCATGGGCGCCAATTCTTGTGAAAACTCTATCATATAGTTTTAAAGTTGCAGATTTTGCTGGAACAAAAGATCCTGCTTGAGCCATAATTGATATCAATGCATTTTGCCTTAAGTATGTGGATTTTCCAGACATATTTGGCCCAGTAATAATTTTTAATGTCTCTTCTTCATTGAATATGGTATCATTAGGAATATAATTACTGGTAAATCTTTCAACAATTGGATTTCTTCCCTCAACTATTTCAGTGGTATCTAATGAAAATTTTGGTCTTGAATAGTTGTAAAGCTGACTGTTTAGACTATGATTTGCAAGAACATCAAGCATTGCAACTTGTTTTGAAATTTTTTGAAACTTTGCTATATAATTTTTTAATTTTAAAATAATTTCTTCAAATATTTCTTTTTCAAGTGCTTTAATTTTTTCTTCAGCATTTAGTATCATATTTTCCTTTTCTTTTAGTTCTGGTTTGATGTATCTGCTGGCATTTGCAAGTGTTTGTTTTGCTCTGTATTCATCAGGTATTTTTGATTCCTGGGATTTTGGAATTTCAATATAGTATCCAAAAACTCTGTTATATCTTATTTTAAGTGTATTTATTCCTGTTTTAAGTCTCTCAGTTTCTTCCATTTCTTTTATGAAATCTTTTGAATTATATGCAATTTCAAATAATTTTGAAAGTTCTTCGTTGAAATTTTTTTTGATGTATCCAATATCCCTAGTATGTGATGGTGCTGACTCGTCTATTGCTCTTTCAAGAAGATCAGTTATTTCTGGGAGTGATTCAATTTTTTTTATTGAATTTAATTTTTTTGCAGTAAACGGTTTTAATATTTCTTTTAATTCAGGGATTTTTTTAAGACTTAGTTTTAATGCATACAAATCTTTTGGTGAGGCTATCTGAGAGCTAATTCTAGATGTTATTCTTTCAATATCAGAAAACTCTTCTAGAATATCTCTTATTTCATTTCTCTCTATTGCAAGTTCATTTAATTGTTCTATTGAATCAAGTCTCTCTTCAATCAATTTAGAGTCTAAAAGTGGATTTGATAAATGTTTTTTAAGGAGTCTGCTACCTCCTGCTGTTTTACATTTATTTAAAATTCCATATAAAGTTTTACTTTTATCTTTTGAAAATATGCTCTCAGTTATTTCTAAATTTCTAAGACTTATTGAATCAAGAATCATGTTAGAACTTAGTTGTATATATTTTAACTCGTTTATATGTGATAACTCAAGTTTTTGCAATTTATATATATAAAATAGTAGAGCTCCACTTGATATTATTGAATACTCCTTTTGTTCAAGGCCAAGTTCGGTTCCTTTGTGTCCAAACTGTTTTTTTAAGATTTCGTTTGCATAATTTAAATTAAATCTTATGTCTGAGAGATAATTAAAATATATATTTGAATTTCTTATAAAATCCTTAATACTTCTCCCAAGATTACTTTCATTTAATATTATTTCATTTGGAGAATACTTTTTTATAAGAGTTTTAACATCTTCTGGCTTTGAAATTTGTGTTGTGTAAAATTCCCCAGTTGTTATATCAACTAGACTTGCTCCAAATTTTTCAGAAATATTTTTTGGACTATATATACACATTATAAAATTATTGTCTATTGAACTAAGATATTCATCTTCAAGTATTGTTCCAGGAGTAATTACTCTTGTAATTCCTCTTTTAACAAGTCCTTTTGCTTGTTTTGGGTCTTCAAGTTGTTCACACATTGCAACTTTAAGATTATTTTGAATTAATTTTTTTATATAAGGATTTATTGAATGAAAAGGCACCCCTGCCATAGGTGTATCTCCTCTTTTAGTTAGGGTTATTCCAAGTAGTTGTGAACAAAGTTTTGCATCATCATAAAAAGTTTCATAAAAATCTCCAGCTCTAAATAGAAGCACACAATCTGAATATTGTTGTTTTAATTCTAGAAACTGCCTCATCATAGGAGTTGCATTTTGAAGATTTTCTTCCATAATTTTCATAGCAAATTAAATTTTATAAAGGTTTGGATGATTGACATTCTTAAAAATTTTTTCATTTCTTTATGAGCTTTTTAAAACAAGTTAAATAAAACAAGACAGATTAGAACTATAATCATTCCAATGATATTGTAAATAGATAATTTTTCTTTAAACATAAATATCGCAAATATTGAGGCAAAAACAATTTGAGAACTAACTATCGAAGCTGAAATTGCAGGATTTATTATTTTTGAAGATAATATAAAAAATAAAACTCCTCCTGTTGTAA
>SKGP01000020.1 GCA_007117405.1 Candidatus Woesearchaeota archaeon
AAGATAATTATTTTCAATATAATTTTTAAAAAACCAGATACCTATCAAAAGAAAAAATAAAATTAATAGATTGTAAATCAAAGATTTAATCTGTTCTTCCTCGGAAATACCAAGACTTCCAATTAATATAAAAAACAAGATTCCTATTATTGTTAATAAAAATATCATCATTACTTTAACTAATCCATATAAAAATTTAGTAAATAAGGAAGGATTTCTTTTTTGATTTGAGGAATATCTTAAACTAAATAAATTAAAAAAATCTTTTGACATATAGCTTTGCGAATCTGCATCCCCCCTTATTTTATTGTTTATCTCTTTGATTTTATCTTCAATTTCACTTTGGGTTAACTGATGTTTTTCATTAGAGATAGGTTTTTCTGGCTCTTTTTTTTTAAAATAAGATAAAATCTCTTTCATTTACTTAAAATTATAATAAGAAAACTATATAAATCTTTTTAATTTAGATAAATTATGGAACAAATTTGGGTTGACAAATACAGACCGAAAAAATTTTCGGATATTGTTGGACAAGAGTATTTTGTAAAAAGAATAAAATCTTTTCTAGAAAGCAAAAACCTACCACACCTATTATTTGCAGGTTCACCTGGTACAGGAAAAACAACAACTGCGTTAGTAATTGCAAGAGAACTCTATGGAGAAAACTCACTTAAGGGCAATTTTTTTGAATTAAATGCTTCTGATGATAGGGGAATTGATGTTATTAGAAATCAAATAAAAGAGTTTGCAAAATTAAAATCACTAGCAGATGTTCCCTATAAAATTATCTGTCTTGATGAAGCAGATTCACTTACAAAAGAGGCACAACAAGCACTTAGGAGAACTATGGAAAGATTTTCTAGCTCATGTAGATTTATACTTGCATGTAATGAAATGTCAAAAATAATAGACCCAATACAAAGTAGATGTGTAATATTTAAATTTAAACCTCTTAAAGAACAAAGTCTTAGATTATTAATTGATAAAATTGAAAAAGAAGAAAAATTGAAAATCAAAGAAGATGCTAAAGAATTTTTGATAAAGAGTAGTCAAGGAGATTTAAGGAGATTAGTAAATACTTTGCAAGCGGCTTCTTCAATAAAAAAGGAAGTTGATATGGAAATAATAAATGAAATAATGGATTATGTGGACCCTACAGAAGTAGGAGATATGATTAAATATGCTCAAGCTGGGGAATTTTTCAAAGCTAGAGATGTAATGATAAAGTTGAGAGTTGTTAAAGGACTTACTGGACTTGAAATTTTAAAAGAGATATATAAAAGAGTTCTGGAAATGGATATTGACCCAAAAACGAAAGTTAAATTTGTAGATAGAATAGCCACAGTTGAATTTAGACTTGTTGAGGGTTCTGACGAAGAACTTCAATTAGAAGCACTTCTAGCAATGATGGCCCTTTTAAATTAAAATGGTTAATTACGACGATATTGAAGAACAGCAATTTTATATGGAACAATTAATGGACAATTACAAAAATCCTACTAATGTTGGAACTATTGAAGATTATACATTTTTAAGACACCAGAAAAATGCAAGTTGTGGAGACACATTTGATATGTATGTAAAACTAAATAATCAAAATAAAATTGAAGATGTTAAATATAAAGGCGAAGGTTGTGCAATTTCTACTGCTTCTATGTCTCTTTTATCAAAAAAATTAATTGGAATGGATTTTGAAGAGGCAAAAAAACTAATAGATGAAGATGTATATGAATTGATAGGAGTGAAAATAAGTCCTGGGCGAATTAACTGTGCAATGCTTTCAATAAATGCTTTCAAAGCAGGAGCTGAAGAGTATGAAAACTCTAAAAATAAATAATTTCTAAAGTTGTTTTTTCATTTGTTCAATTATATCTCTAAGTTCTATTGCTTTTTCAAAATCAAGTTTTTCTGCAGATTTTTTCATTTGAGATTCAAGTTCAATTACTTTCTTTGAAAGGTCTTCTTTTGCCATATGCTTTATTCCTTTTATTTCTCTTTTTTTATCTGCAACTTTTTTCATTATTGTTTGAGGAGTAATATTGTTCTTTTTATTATATTCAATTTGAGCTTTTCTTCTATATTTTGTTTTCTCTATTGCCATTCTCATGGAGTCTGTTATTTTATCTGCATACATTACAACTCTTCCTTCTGAATTCCTTGCAGCCCTACCTATTGTTTGAATCAAACTTCTCTCATCTCTTAAAAATCCTTCTTTATCTGCATCAAGTATTGCTACAAGACTTACTTCTGGAATGTCAAGGCCCTCTCTTAAAAGATTAATTCCTACCAAAACATCAAATTCTCCAGCCCTAAGTTGCCTAATTAATTCAATTCTATCGAGTGAATCTATATCCGAATGCATATATCTAACTTTTATGTTTTCTTTTGCAAGATATCCTGTTAAATCCTCAGCCATTCTCTTTGTAAGTGTTGTAACAAGAACCCTAAATCCCTCAGATGTTACTTTTCTAATTTCTTCCTTTAAATCCTTAACTTGACCTTCACAAGGCCTAACTTCAATTTCTGGGTCTAAAAGACCAGTAGGCCTTATTATTTGCTCAACTAGTTGGCCAGAGTGTTCAATTTCATATTGTGCAGGTGTTGCTGAAACAAAAACAACATGATTGAAATATTTTTCAAATTCTTCAAATTTTAGTGGTCTATTATCATAAGCAGAAGGTAATCTGAATCCAAAATCTACTAGGTTTTTTTTTCTTGAAAAATCTCCATTAAACATTGCTCTTGACTGGGGTAAAGTTTGATGAGACTCATCTATTATGAGTAAAAAATCTTTTGGAAAATAATCTAGAAGAACAAAAGGAGGAACACCAGGAGGCCTATTATCAAATATTCTAGAATAGTTCTCAATCCCAGTACAATATCCAACTTCTTCTATCATCTCAATGTCATATAAAACTTTTTTCTTAAGCCTTTGACCCTCTAGAAGTCCAAGTTCCTTCACCCTCTCTTCCATCTCTTTCTTTATTTTTTCTATTGCATTTTTCTGCTTTTCCTCAGGAACAGCAAATAGCTTTGCCGGATAAATTCTTATTTTATCAAGATTAACAATTTTATCTCCAGTAATTGTATCTATTTCAGAAATTGATTCTATCTCATCTCCAAACATTTCAATTCTAATTATATTATTTTCATATGCAGGAATTATATCAATCGTATCTCCCCTTACTCTAAATTTACCAGATTCTAGATTATGGTCATTTCTCTCATGAAGTGTATATACTAAATCTGAGATAATTTTGGATCTTGGAATAGTTTGATTAACTTTAATTTCAAATGACATATCTTGAAAATCCTTTGGATTACCAGCACCATATATACATGAAATAGATGCAACTATAATTGTATCCTCCCTTGACATAATTGAAGACATTGCCCTAAGTTTCATTTTTTCAATTTCCGCATTTACTGTTGCTTCTTTTTCAATATAAGTGTCTGTTGAAGGCATATAACTTTCAGGTTGATAGTAATCATAATAAGATATAAAATATTCTACTCTATTTTCAGGAAATAACTCTTTTAATTCTTGATAAAGTTGGGCAGCGAGTGTTTTATTATGAGCTAAAACTAGTGTTGGTCTTTGAACTTTTTCTATCAAATTAGCCATAACAAAAGTTTTCCCACTTCCAGTAATTCCAAGTAATGTCTGCATAGGATGTTTGTAAAAACCATCTGAAAGTTTTTCTATTGCATTTGGCTGGCCTCCTGCTGGAGAATACTTTGAGACTAATTTGAATTTCATAT
>SKGP01000057.1 GCA_007117405.1 Candidatus Woesearchaeota archaeon
AACATACATAGAATCTTTAAATTTTGATTTGCCACATTATATGAAAACAGCATCATATCTAAAAGAGAAGCTATCTGTATCAAAAAATTTAAAATTAATTTCTGAAAATGGGGATATCCTAGAGTTTAGTGGTGGATTTGAGGAGATATATGATAATATGGGTTATTTTGAAGATAAAGAAAACTCTGGTGCAAGATTTCCTATTGGAGAAGTGTTCACAGAGCTTTTGGATTTGAAAAAATTAAATGGGTCTTTTATGGCATATGCGTATCCAAATTTAGAGCACAAAACTCAAATAACAACTCCTTTCAGATGTATTGTGAAAGATGGTTTTTTAATTAAACATGAAGGTCCAAAAGAGTTTGATGAATTAATTAAAATGATTGAAGAAGAAAATCCTGAAAGAAAAGTCTTCATAAGGGAGCTTGGACTTGGAATGAATAGAAATATAAAAAGAGAAAAACCTCTTTCCGACATATCATCATTTGAAAGGATACAAGGAGTTCACATGTCTCTTGGAATGAAACATGGCATATATGAAAAAAAATTGTGGAAAGAGTATGGAAAAAAGTTTTATCAAAGATATCATATAGACATATTTCTTGATATTAGAGAAATAATCAATAATGATAGCGAGATATTATATTATAAAAAAATTGGTTACAATATTAAATAGAACTACTTACTGCAAACCAAAGATATAGTTATTTAAAAGACTATTAACTCCAGGAAGCCCAACTATTGAATATGTTATAATATGACTTGAATTAGCCGGTATATCTAAATGCCAACCAAGTATTCTTCCATTTCTCTCTCCAGAGATTATTTGATTAAAGTCTGGACTCTGACTTGGGGAACCATAATTGAAATTTGAATCTACAAAATCTATTAAAGTAGCTGAAGAATTCTTTTGAAGATGATTTGTTACATTAAGTACAATTACATACATATTCATTGAAGCACTTTCTGAAAATATACTTTTCTTTACTGTAAGATTTTCACTTTTTGTGGCAAGCTCAAAATCAACTTGCTCTGATGCAATATTTCCTGCTGTGTCATTTGCATAAAATACAAAAGAATAAGTCCCAATTCCAAGACTAATATTTACTGGGATTGTATATGAAACATTTTCTGTCCCATTAAAAAACCACAATGAATCTAGATTAATATCAGTTGCTGTAAAATTAATTAAAACTTCTGAAACTGATTCATAAATTATATTTTGAGGACTAAAAACTTGTATGACTGGAGGAGTTGTGTCAACTGAAAAACTTACGATTGTTGAATTTAAATTTCCAGAAGTATCATTGGCATAAAATACAAATTCATAATCTCCATCACTTAGATTAATTGTTACAGGAGTAGCATATGAAGTATTATCTGTCCCATTAAAAAACCATAGTGAATCCAAAAATAAATCTTCGGCTGTAAAATTAACTAAAACTTCTGAAGAATTGTAAAGAGTTCCATTTACTGGTGAAAATACTGTAATCTCAGGAGGAGTAGTATCCACAACATCAAAAGTCGAAGTTTCTGTCGAATTTAAATTTCCAGTATAATCATAACCAATAATTGTTATTGTATAAGTTCCGATATAGCTCGAAGTGTTTGTAAAGTTAGCCTCGAAAATTTCAAAAATAGAGATATTTGAAAGCAAAATTAATTCACTAAAAGTATCCCAGGATATATTTGCAGAAACATTTTTCACTAATACATTGTCTGTAACATTTACACTTATTGGTACTGTTGAACCTGCTTCATAAGTTAAAGTGTCTGTATTTATATCTAATACAATCGGAGGAATTAAATCAGATAAGTTACAGGTGACATTTAAAAAAGAACCATTAGTGTCCATATCGGATTCTATTTTAAATAAATTATAATAAATACCATTTTCTACAGTAAGATTTGACTCACAAGAAAATGTTATGTTCGCTTGCTGAGTATTGTTGAGCTGAGAAATTGAACTAATAATTGGTTGAATCATATTTCCAGCATTTCCTTCCTCAATAGATATATTTATATCATTATGATCTCCTTTTGCAGTTATAGTTATATTTTTCTGAGAAAGATTTCCTTGAAGAACATTTGAAAAATCTAAAGAAGTTTGATTGAGTATTAAATCATAATTATATATAACTTCCAACTCCACATAATCTGTAAATAGAGTATTTTTTGGAAGTTCTATCTCTCTATCTAAAGCATATTCAAAATTTCCAATTAAAACATTAAACAGTGTTAGAATCCAATCAAAGATACCTTTTAAAAATCCAAAAAATGTTTGTTCTCTAAAATTTGCAAAATTATAATAACCATTTACTTCTATGTAATAAGATTCATGCCAAGAATCATTACTCTTTAAAAAAGATCCAGAATCATATTTTAAAGTTATAATGTCTCCAGTTTGTAATTTAAGATAATTTCCATCTTCTTTTTCAAGTTTTCCAAAGATTTTATTTGAAAAATTTTTATTATTTAAAGAATAATTAATCTGATTATTTAATAAAAATCTTTCTTCCCCTGTGTCATTAGATTCTAAATAATTTTCAAAAAAACTATTAAAATCATATGTTATATCTACTGGCTTCATAAGCTCATAATGAAAATTGCCGTTTTTTTCAATGTCAAGGGATACAAAATCTATTTCATAAAATCCTTTTGGAGAACTTAATCTAAAATAGATCTTCCCACTTTCGGCATAATTAGTGTAATTCAAAGGAAATTCCACAAGAAAATCATCTTTTATTTCCATACCTGCTTTTATATAATCTAGAGTATGCCATGTTCCATCTTCTTTTTTAATTTCAATTTTTAATCCAATTACATCATCAAGAGTATTTCTTGTAAATAAATTGTTTATAATTGGAAGTGACAAAAAATTTTGCCAAAATCCCCAATAATTAGAACCAATTACATCTATATAACTCATCCAATAATAAGACAAAACCTTTTGCTTTTTAGCATTAAAAAAGAGTTTTCCAACATCACCTACTTCCTGTGCTTCCTCAAGTAGAAAACCTATCTCATATATGTCTCTTTCAAACCTTAAATCATAAGAAAAATCAGATCTTGCATAAATCCCATCATTTAAAAATATCTCCTCAATACAATTAAATTCATCATTTTTAATACATGAATTTGGACTTATTAAATTAGAAATTATATGTGGATTCCCTTTAGTTGAGGGCATTACAAAACCTTCTTTCTCATGAATTACTTTGTAGAATGAAAACTTATCTATATATGAAATTTCATCAAGTTCTTCTCTTATTTGAAGAATATAATCTCCATTCTCATCTGTATTCAAATACTTTAGTCTATCATATGAGGAATCCTGAGCATTTCTTATAACTGAAAAAGGATAAGATTCATGCTCAAAAACAAAATCTTCCCCATCAAAAGAATATATAAATGGACAAGAAAAAGCAGGAACAAAATGTCTATGCCTTGAATAAGCATAAAAATATTTGTTACTTCCTGTTTCATTAATAAAATTTTGAAAATTTGATGTGATTGAAACAGTTTCAACTACATCTGTTGTGCTTCCATTTGGATAAGTAAAAAACTGAATCCAAGAAGATGTATTTCTGTTCCAATAAAATCCAGAGAGATCATAGTTTGCTCTTACTTCACTTGAACGCCCTTCATAGAGTAGTGTAATCTCTTCTATCTGACTCACATACCTAGAAAGGTTAAATCTGTACATTTGTGAATCAAAGTGATTATTTGTAGCTGCCAGAGCTGTATTCCAAT
>SKGP01000080.1 GCA_007117405.1 Candidatus Woesearchaeota archaeon
AAAGTTTTGGAGAGAGGTGGATAAAATGAAGTTAATTAGAAATATTATTATGGCAGTTGTTTTTGCATCAGTATTGATTTTTGCAGGATGTACTGATTCAAGTGATCAGAGAACTTCAGGTTATAGTTTAGATAGTTTTAAAGGTGGAAGTCAAGGTCTTGTTTTCTCTTTTGATGAGGGAATGCCTCCAAATACAATAAAAGACCAAGGAATTACACCATTTAATATCCGTATAATTGCTGAAAATAAGGGAGAATACGATATTCCTGAAAATAGTGCTCATGCAAGAATTACTGGGATTAATCCTGCTGATTTTAATTTACAAGAAACAGCAAAAACTTTCCCTCCAATTTTTGGTTTTAGCAAGCAGGGTACAAGTGAAAGACCTGGTGGAGTACAGAATGTAATGTTTAGCAATGTTCAGTATGTTGGGACTTTACTCTCTGGCTCATATAATTTTGATTTGAATGTAAATGTTTGTTATCCTTATCAAACAAGAGCAGTTGTTGAGATGTGTATTTCTGAAAGTACTATTTCAGGTTTAAATCCTGATTTCCAAAATTGTGAAATAGAAGGGAATAAAAGATTTGCAAATTCTGGAGCTCCTGTTAGAATTGAAAATGTACGACAGTTTGTAGGTGGTCAAAACAGAATTCAGATTCAGTTTGATATAGTTCACAATCCTAGGAGAAGTTCAGGAACGCTATATAAGCCAGGTTCAATAGATAATCAATGTAATATTAATGGGCAATCACCAAGTGATGCTTTTTTTGAAAGAAATCATGTGAAATACACAGTAAATACAGGAATTCCTGGGTTGGTATGTGGCAATTCCCAAGATAACTCAGAAACTGTAGTTTTATCGAACGACAGAACTACTGTTGTTTGCTTTCAGGATACCGCAGGACAAGGGGAGGCTCACAATAAACTTGCAAGTATAATCTTAGAATATGATTATCTTGATAGAATTAGCAAGAGAATGACAGTTGAACATATAAGAACTAACTAATATTCTTAACTATATATTTTTAAATTCTTCTTTCTTTCTTATTTTTATGAAGGAAAGTTATTATCTTGAAAAAGACAGAATTCCAGTTTTTATTGGTAAGGGTGGAAGCTCTAAAGCAAATTTTGAAAAAAAATTTAACTGTACTATTGAAGTTAATTCTGAGACTGGAGAAGTCTTAATCGATAGTGAAGATGGATACAAGAATTTTATTTTATCAAACATAATAAATGCTATAAATCATGGCCATAGTCCAGAAAATGCTTTAAAATTAGAAGATGATAACTTTGTTCTTGATTTAATTGATGTAAAATCAATAGTTAAAAATCATGATAGAGTAAAAATAGTAATTGGTAGAATTATAGGAAAAGAAGGTACAACCAGAAGAATCATTGAGGAGGTTACAAATTGTAATGTTTCAGTAAAAGATAGTTTTGTTTCTGTAATTGGGCCTTATGAAAATATTGCGTTAGTTCATGAAGCTTTGGATATGCTAATAAAAGGGGCTTCACACAAAAGTTTCTATTCATATCTTGAAAGAAACAGGACTAATATGGATAAAGGATTATTATAATCTGTACTCTTCAAATCTTACTCTTTTATTTTCTATTGCTTTTTTTATTGATTTTTCAGTATCATTAAGTTTTGAATTGCCACTTTTTATTTCAATAAAAACTATTTCTTCAACATTTTTTTCATCTAAACCGGAAAATGCTATAAAATCAATTGGAGCTCCTAAAAACCTACATTCAGATACTTTTACTGGAAAATCTTTAGCAAAAGGCGACATTTGTTCTGAGAATTGACCTTTAAGTATTGACCTTGACTTGTCCATTGCTTTTTTCTTTTCATTCTCCATAACACTTTGCATTACATCAAACATATATCTTTTTCCAAGAGCTTTCCCAGCATAATATGCTAGAAATACCATTATTAGTAGAGCAATAATTATAATTAAGTATTGAATTTCCATTTTATAATTATTCACAATTGTTAACATTTATAAATATTTAGATACATATATATTATATAAAAATGGTCTATCCTTCAGAAATATTATTTTGGGACATACTTCCAGCTATTAGGAGAGAGATTGTAATTGAGCTTAAAGAACTTGGAATTAAGCAAAATGAAATTGCAAAAACTATGGGTATAACTCCTAGTGCTGTATCACAGTATCTTAAAAATAAGAGAGGTGATTTTGAATTTTCTAAAGAATTTTCTCAAAAGATAAAAGAGTCTGCCAAGAGAATAAAAGAAGATAGTTCAATAGTTTTTAATGAAACAAATATGTTAGTTAAAGAATTTGAAAACTCAAAAGCTATATGTATTGTATGTCGAAAAAAAAATAATATTCCTGAAAACTGTGGGGTATGTTTCAAATATTCAACACAAAATTAACAATTGTTAACTTTATAAATAAATAATGTTTTTTATATAATAAGATGGAAATTGATACAGATTTTAAAATAGATAGAAGCAGATATGATGATGCTAATTTGAATTCAAAATCTAGATATATTGCAAAACCTGGAATTGATGAAGAACTTGTTAGAAAAATATCTTCGGACAAGAATGAGCCTGATTGGATGCTTGCAAAAAGGCTTAAAGCTTTAGAATTATATAAAAAAACACAGACTCCAAAATGGGGGCCAGACCTTTCGAAATTAGATCTGGATGAAATAATATATTATGTTGACCCTGATGCAAGAGAAGAAAATTCTTGGGATAATGTTCCAGATGATATTAAGAAAACTTTTGAAAAGTTAGGAATCCCTGAGGCAGAAAGAGAGGCTTTATCTGGTGTTGGCGCCCAATATGATTCTGGGATGGTTTACCATAAATTAAAAGAAGAGTGGGAAAATCTTGGTGTTATATTTGAGAATATGGATGTGGCAGTTCAAAAATATCCGGAGATTGTTAAAAAACATTTTATGACTAATTGTGTGCCTATTTATGATCATAAGTTTGCAATGCTCCATGCTGCAGTTTGGTCGGGAGGAACATTCATATATGTACCTCCAAAAGTGAAAATAGAAATCCCACTTCAGGCTTATTTTAGAATGAATGCAGAAAAAGGGGGGCAGTTTGAACACACGCTAATAATAGCAGATAAAGGTAGTGAAGTTCATTATATTGAAGGTTGTAGTGCACCTCAATATGCATTCAACTCACTTCATGCTGGATGTGTTGAGCTTTTTGTAATGGAAGGTGCTAAAATTAAATATTCAAGTATTGAAAACTGGTCTAAAAATACCTATAATTTAAACACAAAGCGAGCAGTTGTTCACAAAGATGGAGAAGTTGAGTGGGTAAATGGAAATATGGGGTCAGGTATGACTATGCTTTACCCTTGTAGTGTTTTGCTTGGTGAAAATTCCAAATCAGAGAGTCTTGGTATAGCTTTTGCAGGAGAAGGTCAAAATCAAGATACTGGCACAAAAGTAATTCACATAGGTAAAAATACATCTTCCGTTATTAAATCAAAATCTATATCAAAAGATGGAGGAATTTCTTCTTATAGAGGATTAGTCAAAGTATCAAAAACCGCAACTGGAGTAAAATCATCAGTTGAATGTGATGCTCTGATGGTTGATGAAGTTTCAATTAGTAATACTTATCCTCAAATGGAAGTTTAT
>SKGP01000043.1 GCA_007117405.1 Candidatus Woesearchaeota archaeon
TAAAAATAGTTTGCTTCCGCAATTGGGACATCCTTTAATAATTACATTGGAAGTATTATCATAAGTACTACTACAGCTTAAGCATTGGTGTGGCATATAATAAAAAATAAAATGTCAAATTTATAAAAATTTGCTGTCACTAATTTTAACTAATCTTCCCCTCTTGGAGCAAGTATGAAGCTTAGAAGAACTTTATCAACAACTTTATACTCAATTTTCAAAGGGTAGTCATTGTTAAATGAAAGTTCAACTGTGCCTACTATTTTATCTGCCTTTATGAATTTTTTCAAATAATCAATCGAATAACGACAAAGATAAGTTTTTCCCTCTTCTGCTTTTATATCAACATCTTCTGAAAAATTAATTTTACCTGACATTGAACTTGTTTTTCCTTCAATTGAAAAAATCTTTTTCTCAATTTTGAAAGCAACACCTTCATCTTGGAGAAAACCAAGATCGTTTATAGCATTTGTAAAATTTGCTGAAGATGAAACTATCTTTGCCGGGAAAGTCAAATTAGGAACTTTCTGTAAATTTTCATCGGCAAAATCAATTAATGATAGTTCAAATTCTTTTTTGTTTTTACCAAGACTCACAACCCTAAGTTTATTATTTTCAATTGTAAGTATCAATTTAGATTTATCATCACAACTTTTAAGAACACCTGAAAAATGCTCAAGACTCAAAGAGATATGAGTATCTTCTTTTACAGAGTAATTTTCAAAATTTGTTGATAGAAGTCTAAAAACTACCATAACCACGTTATTTGAATTTAGTGCCACAAGTTCCATATAATCCTGTTTAAAGACAAATGTTCCTTCAAGTACAATGTCAGAGATTATCTCCATACTTTTTTTTAATAGAGAAGGGTTTTCCAATACTAGTTCCATATACTATATCTAAAATCAACTTATTAATAAATCTTTTGTTTTAAGAGTCTTTTATAAGTGATGAAAAAATATATAACTTTTAATTAAATGTCAATATAAAACTAGATTTAGAAAGTTTTTTATATATAACAACAGCACTATTTAATAGATAATTTTATTTATTGAAGTTTCTATAGAATTATCTGTAAATATCGCTGTTGGAATATATTCAATACATTTGAGTTTATTCATTATTTATAGCATTGAATATATAAAAATAAATTTATTATAAAATGGTTTTAGAAATAAATAAAAAAGTTCCAGATTTTAAGTCAATAGCTCTTGTAGACGGAGAAGAAAAAGAAATTTCCTTATCTGATTTTTTGGGGAAAAAAGTTGCAATCTATTTTTATCCAAAAGACATGACCCCAGGATGTACAACTCAAGCATGTAATCTTAGGGATAATTTTGAAAGATTAAAAGAAAAGGACATAACAGTTTTAGGAGTAAGTGTGGATTCAATAAAATCTCACAAAAATTTTGCTGAAAAAAAAGAATTGCCTTTTATTTTAATTTCAGATGAAGATAAAAAAATAGTTGAAATGTTTGGAGTGTGGGATAAAAAATCTATGTATGGAAGATTCTTTTTTGGGACACTTAGAAAAACATTTCTTATAGATGAAAAAGGAATTTTAAGATATGTGATTGAAAAACCTAAAGTGTCAGGCCATGCCGAAGAAATAATGGAAGAATTTGAAAATATTAAATAATAAAAATTTAGTGTTCCCAATACCAGGGAATCATTTCTCCACTTTCACTATCAAATTCAAAACCATTGGGGTCTATTTCTAACTCATTGAAATAGTTTAAAACCTGATATGCTACATCTTCAAGTTTTTCCATTTGATATTTATTTGTCTTAATTCTTCCGTTCTTGAGTCTTACTTGTTTTAAAGTTTTCAGAAGACCCATCTCTTCTCTGTCTAGAACATTTGATTCCTTTTCAATTTTCTTTAATAAATAATCTATACTTAAATGATATTCTCCTTCAGAACTTTCTTGATCATTATAAATTATTGTTGGATGAATTGTAATATATCTTGTCATTTTTTATTTCTCTTCTATAAAAATAGATATTTTTACCTTTTTTGAATCTGTAACTATTTTCCCATTTCCAAATTCAATTAATTTGGAGCCAGTAACTGCTTTTAAATCTTCAATGGAATCCATTATGAAGTTTTCTGTTTCTTTGTTACACTCAATAATTAATTTGGTTATTTCTGCTTTCATTGAAAGTTGTTTTTCAGATTTGTATTTTCTCACAGCAGCAACTATTGATATAAAATCTTCTCCTTGTTTTAGTATTTTATCATTTATTAGTTTTTCATTTGCTTCTGGCCAATTGCATAAATGAATAGATTTTGTCTTCTCAAAGTTCTTGTAATAATTCTGATATATCTCTTCAGTTATATATGGCATGAATGGAGCAAATCCTCTTAAAGAAGCATATAATACATTATATAATGCTTTTTGAGCTTTCAAAGTTTCGTCTTTACCAAAAATCTCAGGCTTCCAAAGCCTCTGCTTGACTATTTCTATATAGTTATCAGCAACATCTCTCATAAAAAAAAGGTCAATTTCAGCTTTTGCTTTTGCATAATCATATTTTTCAAAAGCTACAGTTGCCTCTAAGAAACTTCTATTTAATTTTGAAATTATCCATTTGTCAATTGATTTAAGTTTTTCATAGTCAAGATCCCTTTCTTTTTCTGAAAAATTTTCTAAAAGCATTGATGCAAATTTATTTGCATTGTATAATTTATTTGTAACTTTAATTCCTGTCTGTAATTCTTTTTCCTGAAAAGGTATATCAAAACCAAGTTTTGTTGAAGCAGCACCATATCTAATTGCATCTGCTGAGTATTTTTGCATCATCTCCTGAGGTGGAATTGTATTTCCTTTTGACTTTGACATTTTTCTGCCTTGTGGATCTAGAACCCAACCAGAAACTGCCACAGTTTTAAATGGATTTTTATTATACATTAAATTTGTTTTTACCATAGTGTAAAAAAGCCAGAAATTTATTATATCATGAGCTTGCGGTCTTAAATCCATAGGAAAAACTTTATTGAAAACATCATCTCCTAGAAGCTTTGATGCGAGAATAGGGCTTGATGCAGATGTGAACCAAGTATCAAAAACATCTGTTTCAGCTATAAACTCATTATTTCCACAAGATTCACATTTATCATAGGGACATTTGTTTGCCATTGGGTCTAATGGAAGCATATCTTTTTTGGGATAATGTGTTTTTGAACATTTGCTACAATGCCAAGCAGGAATAGGGATTCCAAAATGTCTCTGCCTTGAAAAACCCCAGTCCCAATTTAAACCTTTTATCCAATTCTCAAGTCTAGATCTCATAAACTCTGGATGCCAATTAAACTTTTGAGCCATTTCCCAGAAATATTCTTTCTTATCAAGATATTTTACATACCACTGGTTTGAAACAATATACTCAATTTCAACTCCACTTCTTTCATATACATTTACTGTCTGTTCTTTTAATTCTTTTTTAATAATTTCACCTGATTTTTCCATATCCTCAATTATTTTTGTTCTTGCTTCTTCTGCTAAAAGACCTTCATATTTTCCAGAAAGAGAATTTAGTCTCCCGTCCCTTTCCAAAAGCTCAACAGGTTCAGCTTTATGCCTTGA
>SKGP01000070.1 GCA_007117405.1 Candidatus Woesearchaeota archaeon
ACATTTATAAATTTTAAATTATTATGAAGTATATGGGTAAAAACTTTTATACTGCTACTGTAGCTTATACTACTCCTTCTGGAAGGATGCATTTAGGTCATGGTTTAGGGCATTCACTTGCTGATGTAACTATGAGGTATAATGCATTAAAATCTGGAAAAAAAACTTTTTTTCCAATTGGAATTCATGCAACTGGTAAAGATTTAGTTAAAATTTTAGATAAATTAAGTGCGGGTGGCGATAAAAGTGCAATATATGAGAGATACAATATTTCTGAAAATGAAGCCAAAGAGATATTATCTCCAAATACATTAGAAGAGAGAGTTGATAGATTAGTTTCAACTTATAAGAATCAATATCAAGAAGTTTTAACCAAATTAGGAATTGCAATTGATATGGATGCTTTTTTTAGTTCTCATCAAACTGGAAATCAAAAATATACTCAATGGACTTTGAAAAAACTAAATGAACAGAATTTAATTGTAGATAGTCAAAATCCAAGGTATTTTTGCCCAACTTGTAATGATATTAAAGCTATTGAAAGTGATTTTTCAGAAGTTTCACCTGTTGGCAAGGTTAATCTTGATGATTTAAATATAGCTGAGGGTTCATTTATACTTTTTGAAGGGGATAAAGTTGTAGTACCTGTTTATACAACAAGGCCAGAAACAGTTTTTGGGGCAACTAATTTATATAAAAATGAAAAAATAAACTATGTAATTGTTGATTTAAAGAATCATGATAAATCAGTAGTAGTAGATGAAACTTCTTTAGAACAATTAATTGATGTTTTGGGAGGAAAATCTCAAATTAGAAACATTAAATCAAATAATAAATCTACTGATGAAACTTATATAAATCCAGTTAACGGACAAAAAATTCCCATTCTAAATGCAACATTTGTAAAAGAAAATAATGGAACAGGTTTTGTAATGAGTGTTCCATCTCACGACCCATTTGATTTTTTCTTCTTAAGTAAAACTGCTCCCGAATTATTAAAAGATAAAAAGTCAGTTATTGTTGATGAAGGAGGAAATCCAATATCATTTAATCCCGAAGAGTTAAATGAAGAAAATTTAGAAGAGATAAGAAAAGTTACATATAAGTTACAAGAAAAAGGATTTATGAGTTCAGAATTAGGAGAATATTCAAATTTACCAGTAGATTTAGCAAGAAAAAAGTTACTTGAGAATTTACTTTCTGAAAATAGGGGTGGTGAGTTTTTGAGATTAGAAGGAGGAATATTTGAATGTAGAACTGATGGTACCAGAATAATTGCAAAAAGAACAAAAGAAAGAGCAATAAATTATGCTGATTTAAAAACTCAAGATAGAGTGATTAGATTAATTGATACCATGAAAATAAATCCTCAAGCATATAGAGAAGAATTAAAAGGATTTGTTAGAAGTAGATTACCAAAACCCTGTGAAAGAAGAAAAGAGAGAACTGTTGGTGCAATTTCACCTTTTGATTCAAATAAAAGAATAGAAGCTCTTTCCGATAGTAATATATATATGGAGTTTTATGGTATTGCTCAATTTATGGCAGAAGGTAGAATTAAAGAAGAACAACTAACAGATTCTTTCTTTGATTTTATATTTTTAAATCAAGGAGAAGTAGAAAATGTTGCCAATGAACTAGGCATTAATATTCAAGATTTACAAACTATGAAAAAAGATATTGAAGAGAAATATCCAATTGATTTAAATGTAGCTGCCACTGAACATAAAGATGTTCATTTTCCATTTTCTTTATTTACTCATGCAGCAGTATTGCCTGAAAGTTATTTTCCTCAAGAATATTTATTAACTTCTTTAATTACATTAAAAGGAGAAAAAATGTCTAAATCTAAAGGAAATGTAGTGTATTTAGATGATTTAATTAAAGATATTGAACACAATCATCAAATTGAAGGCTTTTCTAAAGATGTTTCTCTTGATTCAGTTAGATATTTTTTGTCTAATTATCAATCTTTAGATAGGAATTTTGATTGGGATCCCGAAATATTTAATACTGCAGGAATATCAGTTCTAAGAAAATTTGTACTTAATAAAAATAAACAATTAGAAGAAGTTAATAACATACAAACATCAACTCCTGAAAATTCTACATTAGATAAATGGCTTTCTTCTACAAAACAAAAAGCAATAAATAGAGTAAATGAGGCAATGGAAAGAAGAGATTTTAGAAAATCAAGTATCGAAGTTTTTACTATGATGGAAAAAGCTTTAAGACATTATCAATCTTTTTCTGATACAAGAAATGCAGAATTAGAAAGAGATTTTATTAAAACTCAATTAGAAATGGCATATCCATTTACTCCTAGAGTAGCATCCGAGTTATATCAAAGAGGATTTAATACAGAAATTTCTTCTTGGCCTAAAGAAAAATCAAATCAATTACATCCAGAAGAATATGAAGAAATTGAAAGTACTTTTAATCCAAATCATAAAAAATTACAAATTGGAAAAGTTCAAGCAGAAGTTGGGAAAATGTTTGGAAGAAAAGAAATTAAAGGAGGAGATAATATAACTATTGTAGTTCCTGCAAACTTTACAAAAGAATTAATTGAATCTACAAATATTAAACAATTAAAAGCTTTAAATGTGTCTTTTGAAGTTAATCCTGAAATTAATGAAATTGAAGTTAGAAAAGATTAGATATTTTTATAAATAATTTAATTCATTAATAATATATGATTAAGAAAGATTGTATTTTTTGTAAAATTATTAATGGAGAATTACCTTCATATAATGTTTACAAAGATGAAGACATTATTGCCTTTTTTGATATATCTTTAGGAAATGATTTTCATACTTTAGTTGTACCTAAAAAACATTATGAAAACATATTTGATATTGATGAAGAAATTTTAGCTAAACTTATAAAAGTTACAAAAAAAATTTGTAAAGAATATGAAGATAAATTTGGAATTGAACATATAAACTTGGTTCAATCTAATGGTAAATTTGCAGGTCAAGAAATTTTTCACTATCATATGCATATATTACCTAGAATGAAGGATGATGGAAATATTTTTAAATTCAATATAGATTTAAATAATGATAAAAGATTATCTGAAAATTTAATAAAAGTTAAAGGTTTAATTAACTCCTGATTCAATAATTTTAAATAGATTTTCTTTTGAATTAATTTTTACTTTAACACCAAAAGGTATAGTTAACATTGGATCTGAATGGCCAATATCTGCACCAAATAAAACTGGAAAATCAAATTCTTTTAGATGTTCTTTTAAAATATTTTTTAACTGATTTTTTTCTTCATCAGAATATCTAAATGGTCTTCCAAATACTAAACCAGTTATTTTGCTAAAAATACCTTTGTTTTTTAAATCAACTATTTGAGATTCAACGTAAGGAAATGGTTCTCCTTTAGTAAAATCTTGGCCTTCAGGAATCTCTAAAAATAATATTTTCTCTGAATAGTCTAAATCATATTTAGTACCATTTAATTGTAAAACAGAATATAAACAACCTCCGACAAATTCTCCTTCAATAGAACCTTCTTTTAACCATACATAGCCTTCATTTTTTGACATTTTTCTTTTTCTAGTTAAAT
>SKGP01000022.1 GCA_007117405.1 Candidatus Woesearchaeota archaeon
AGATTTGTACTTAAATTAATAGTTGGTGGTAATATTGTAAAAGAATTATTTGCCAAATTCAAGTAATTTCTTGCATAATCTAAATTTGTTGAAGAGTATGATGAAACATTAAAAAAAGAGACCATAGAGTCTGTAGTTAAAACATTAGACATATTATTATATAATTGATTAATTGAGGAATTAACTACTACTTGTATAGTGTTTCCAACAAGAATCTCATCTAAATAAAAATAAATTGATTCATTATTTAATCCTGAAAAATTAATCGGAATAAGGGATGAATTAATATAACTAAGACCATCTGCTATATTGAAAATCATTGAAACATTTCTTGCAGGAGAATTTCCAATATTTGAAATATTTATTATATGAATTGTATTTTCAAATATTTCCCTATTAGGCATAGTAGCAACTGAAAGAGAGATTTCTGGTTCTACAATTAAGAAATCTCTCTGAATTGATAAAGTGTAATTAGAACCATCAGATGAACTATAATTCATATTTGAAACAATATTCAAATTATCTCCTCCATTTAAAGAATTGTTAGAAATCAAAGTTACATTAACGGTATAGATTTTTCTTTCAGTAAGATTTCCGAAAAACCAGTTTAGAGTGTCTAAACTGTGATTAAAGCTAATATTGTCTTGACTGCTAGCAGAAACAAATTCCATACCATAAGGAATTATAGTTTCTAAATTAACATTGGAACTTACTGCATCAGTAAAATCTAATTCTATAAACGCAGTAATGTTGTCACCAATACTTATATTTGTAGAATCAAGAGTCATATTCATCCTTGGTCTCTCAACTTTAATACTTAATGTGTTATCTGATATATTATATTTACGAGAAAGCAAACTATTAGATGAGCTTTCATATCTAACCATAGCATTATTTACAAATTCATCCCAGGTATTAATGGGTCTCGAATCCCTATATGTTTCATTAACAATAAAAGATATTTGGATGTTTTGAGATTGTCCTTCTAAAAAATCCCCTAAATTCCAAATCAAATGAGTTTCATTTTGGGATGATACAGGTAAGGAAGAACTACTAAATACCAGTCCATCTGGAATATAATTCTCAATACTTAAATTAAAGGCAATATCATCTCTATATATACTCCTATTAATAGGATTTGAGATTGAAATTGAATAATTAACATAATCTCCAACTTTTAAATCTATACTATTATTATTTATTAAACTAGTTCCAAAAAGGATATTGCTCTCAACTATTCTATTATTTCTATTGCTAGTTCTTACCAGAACTTCTTCTGTTGTGTTTAAATAACTAATATTTGCCTGGGTTGATATTAAGCTTCCTGCAACATAAGAAGAACTTGAATCAATATAAACTGTAACAGTTGTATTAATTGTAGTACCTTTACTTAATGTTCCAAAGTCCCAAATTAAAGAGCCATTTCCTAAATTAGAAAATGCTGAGTTGTTATATGTATTTGTCTGATTTACAAATATAACCCCTTCAGGAAAAATATCACCCATAGACAAGTTATAACTTGGTGCTTGAGAACTATCTATCTGAAACTCATAGGTATAATAATCTCCTATTCTCAAAACACGACTACTATTTGAAATTTTGGCCCCATCTGTTGTCTTTAATATTGTAGGCCTCATAACTGTTACTTCAAAAGAATAATTTTTTTCATAAAATCTTGCAAACATCGGATCCAAAACACTTTGGTATGTAGAGTTAGAATTGAATCTTAATATATCCCCTCCCTTTAAAGTTTCCCCATTTCTATATGTTTCTGAAATGTTAATTGTAACATCTATCAAAAACTCTCCATTTGAAGGTATAAATCCTATATCAAAATGGATTGTATCATTATAAAGACCAGTAAGATTATCATACATTGGCGATGTACTAATCAAACTAGTCCCATCTGGAATTGTATGAGTAAAATATGTTTCAAAAGAATTTGATGTCCAATTATTTGAAACATTCAACCTATAGGTATAAATCTCTCCTGCTGGAACTTCTGAATCAATTATAGGAAACTCCTCAATATTTGGTTCAGTAACTAAAAGCTCATCAACTGTGTTAATACTGAAATTTGTCCAATTTGAAGAATAGTAAGTAAGAGTTGCTAAATTTTCAACTATATCACCTGCATCCAAGGAACCATTTATGATTGTTGAAACATTTACAGTGATTATTTGTGTTTCTATTAAATCTCCAAAATTCCAATATAAAGTGGAATTAGCATCATTTTCAAAAGAAATATTAGAACCAGTAGTGGAAAAATTTGATAAAAGCAAACCTGGTGGGACTATAGAAGTAAAACTTACATTATTTGCAGGTGCACCTGAAAAATCCAAAGTATAAGTATAATTAATTACATCTCCGATTGAAAATGAAGGAGCAAAAATTTGAAAAGAAACCGGCGGACTAATCATTTTCAATTGTGGTGTAATATATATAGGAGGATTGTAAATTCTTGAAATCGAGAAATTTGGTGATGAGGAGTAATTAATTTCTCTAGAATTGTAAAACATTTCTTCAGACAAAATTAAAGAACCATTTGAAAAATTTGATTTCGGCTTAAAAGAAAAACTAATTACCTGAAAATTAGACCTAGCTATAGAGTCTATTTCCCAGATTACATGAGTTGAATTATAAAAAGAGGGTTCAATATTACTATTGTTATATTCAATTCCATCGGCTAGATATTCAACAAGAGTGATATTATATGCTGTTGTAGAATAAATAGAATTCGAATTGCTAATGTTTATATTATAGGAAAAAACATCTCCAATTCTCAGATTTTGATTTGAAGCTGGATTTGTCCTCACAACATTTAAATTAGGCTCCGAAACAAAAACATTTTCTATAATATTATCTAAAAATGTATCTCCAATTGAATTCTCAAATGAAATATTAATCCAATTTTCAATTTGAGAACCAGCAAAATTGGAAACATCATCAGTTGGGTATACTGTTAAATTTATATATATAAAATCAATACTAGAGTTTATATTACCAAAATTCCAAATCAAATTTCCAGAACCTAAATCAGAGAATAATGAATTGTTATAACTATTATTTTGAGAGATAAAACCTAGTTTTTCTCCTAAAATATTTTGAACTGTTAAATTATTTGCTGGTGCATTACTTAAATTAATTGCAAACTCATATGTAAAACTATTCCCTATTTTAACCAAATAATCAGTAGGTGTTATATTAAAACCACTACCTATAGTATTATAATAATAAATTGGTCCAAATACTGTAGTATTTACAGATGAAGGAACATTATAAACTCTTGCTATAGTTATATTTTCAAAACTTTGATATAGAGCACTAGAATTAAAATAAAATCTATCAAAAGAAAGGACATCATCTCCTGAATCATAAGAGTCACTTACATTGAAAGTTACATTAAATGTAATTTCTGATGTTGGCAAAAAATTTGAAAAATTGTACTCTAATGTTCTATTTTCTAAATCTAAAAATATAAATTCACTAGAACTATTTACAAAAAATACTCCATCTGGAAGTTGTTCAATAAATGTGAAATTATAGGCAGTTGAATTACCAATATTTCTAACTGTAATATTATATGTATATTCTTCACCAATAAATATATTCTCAGAAAGTATGCTTTTTATAATCTCAATTTGTGGTTCAACAATATCTGCTCTGTAATCTCTAACAATACTGTAAATTGAATTATTTGATGAAGAATAACTCAAATTAAAAATGCTTAATAATGTTCCAAAAGAAGGTGTTGAATCATTAACTAGGAAAGTTAAATTCAAATTCCCAATACTAAGACCAGAAATGTCTCCAAATTCAATATTTATTACATTATCTAAAAAAGATATACTTGTGTTATCTAAAGAGGAACTATAATTAATATAATGAAATCCAAGAGGAATTGTTTGATTTATAGAAACGTTGTTTGCGCCTGCAGAACTAAAATTCAAAATTGCATTTACTTCAACATATTCACCAATAGTTGGAGTTGAATAGTTGGAAACTAGATAAAAATCTGGAGAACTTATCTCAATATCGACATTATCTATTATAGAAAATAAAGTATTATTTGAATTCATATAGCTCAATTCAAATTCAAAAGGAATAATGTCATTTGAAACAACAGAATCATTAGCAATTAAAAGAATATCTAATAATATCAAATTTGGGGTTGAAATATTAGAAAAATTAAATAATAAATAATCGACAAAATTATCAAATGAAAAAGTATAATTTGAACTTGAATTAAAGTATTCAAAACCAAAAGGAATTGTTTTATTTAGTAAAACATTATTTGCGCCTGCAGAACTAAAATTTAATTCTATTGAAAAATTTAATATATCTCCAATCCCAAATTCAAATCCGTTTTGGTTTATAATCATTTCAGGCCCTAATACTGACATATTTTCTAGGAATAGTATCTCATTATAATTACTACTACCATCATAATAACTAAAATTAAAAAAAACTTCAAGTAAATCATTTGATAAAGACATATTATTAACATCAAAAAACAATGTTATATTGACAAGTCCTAAATTAGAAGCATTTCCAAAATCAAACTCAATTGAATTTCCATTAAAACTTAAGCCATAATTATCTTGAAAATTGCTTGTTATATTTTGGTATGTCAATCCCAGAGGATATTCAAAAAGACCAAAAACTAAGTTACCTGAACCAGATGTCAAATCAAGCTCAATATTAAATGATATTTCATCTCCAACTTTTAAAATTTCAGAAGATTTGAAAAAAGATACTGAATAATTATTTACTTGAAAAGATAAATTTGAACTATTGTAATACTGTCTATTATCATACGGGCCAAAATAAGAATAGTAAGTTATATTTGATAATATTTCAAACATATCACCAACTATTAAAAGAGAACCATTATCATAATGAATATTACTTTCAATTTCAAATGAAATATTCTCAATTAAAGTACTATTTTCAAAATAATAAATCAATTTTCTTGCAGAACTATTTAGAGCGTCAATATTGCTTGAACCACTGGAATAATTTAATCCATCTGGAATTAATATCTGCAGAGTAATATTATATCCTACATTTTCCAAATTAGTAAAGTTAACACTAATTTCATAAGATTGATTTGTATTAATCAAAACAGTATTTGATAATAGATTATAAGCAATAGAAGGCTCAATTACATTCAAAGATAAATTAGAAGTTAAATCCTGTAATGTACCATTTGAATCTTCATAAGAATAAGTAAAAGTCATAACTTCCAACAAACTAGGCCCTGATATAGAATCAGAATTATTTAAATAAGCAGAAATTATAAATTCATAGGACTCAGATGAATTCAAATCACCAATATCCCAACTAAGATTCTGTCCGTTTTGTACAAAAGAAAAATTACCATTATTGCTTTCATTTAAAAAAACCAATCCTTGTGGTAAGTTTGTAACCATCTCTGATTGATAAGTATTATTTGTTGTTATCAAATCCAAAAAGATCTGTATCTCTTCACCTATAGTCAAATTAGTTTTATTTGAACTCACAATTAATTCCAAATCATCATTTGAAGAACCAAATAAGAAATTGGAAAATATTAACAAAGTAACAAAAAATATACTAAAAACTAGAACTGTCTTTATATTCATAAAAACATATCAGATACTTATATTTTAAATATTTGTTTTACTCAAAGAATAAGTAACAATTAAAATAATATTTAAGTCTTAAAAAATATAAATAAGCTTTAAGCTTTAAGCTTATTTCTTCTCCAACTTCTTTTCATTGAAAGATTTGAAGGGTGAACTTTCTTTCCTTTTCCATATTTTTTCAAAACTGCAAAAACTGGAGCCCATTTTGTGCTTCTATTTGCTTTTACAAGTCTTGCTTTTTTTGAGTAATGCTTATATCTTGCCATTTTCAAGCCTCCGCTTCCTCAACTGCTTTAGGAGTATTTCTTTTAACCAAATGTTTTGAAGTTACTTTATTTAAAGCCTCCTGTGTATCGTAAACATTTGCTAAAACATCAACATCCTTTTTTCCAAAATGAGGAGTTATTTTTTCAATAATAATTAATTTTTCATCAGCTTTTAATTTTTTTGCCAGCTGTGCTCTAATATCAAATCTTTTAATAGAAGGGTCTTTATCTTCAACATATGCTAATATCTCCTTCCTTTTTAAAAGTTTATTTTCAATGTTTTTCTTAATTTCAATATTCATTTTTACACCTCTTTGACAAATTCAGTTTTTATAATTTTTCTGCTAGCTTCACGCACACCATCTTTTGTTATTATCTTTGCAACAAATCCACCTCCGCTGGCATTATCGTTTTTGAAAGATGTTTTAAAACATTTCTCTATTAACTCTAATGCTTCTTTTTCAGATAAATTTGCCTTGTAATCATTATCAAGAACACCTTGGACGAATATACTTCCAGAACCTGTCGTTACATATCCTTCATTCGGAACAATTGTTCCATCAACAGCTAAATTGTAAAGTGAATAGCCTTTCTTAGGGTCGTATCCTCCCAAAATTAGTCCAACTATGCTTCCCTGAGTTCTTATTGTGTTGTACTGTATTGAATTCAGAATCATTGCAGCTTCAGAAACATATGGTTTCCTTTCATTCTTAAGTTCAATTAATTTCAGTTCACTTTGAATTATTCTCATAAAAAGTTGAGCATCAGAAGCTCCACCTGAAACTGTACTCACAATATGACTTGACAGAGAAAAAACTTTATCAAATTTTTCACTATCAATTTTATATGATGTAACTCTCCTATCAGCTGCAAGAAGTACTCCATCCTTGAAGATGAGACCTATGCAAGTTGTTCCTGTTTTGATTATATTTGAATTTGTCATTTTGATTTTATTTAGCAGCAGCTGCCATTTTTTCAATCTCATTTTTCTTTGACATTGCCATACATTTGTCTCCATTATTATAACAATCCATAATATCATCTACAAGAGCATCCTTAAGACTTATTGAACCATCAAAAGCCTTATGAGCAGCACCTTGAGCAATATATCTTAAAACAAGATCAACTCTCCTCTGTGGAGCCATATCAACTGCTTGAGCATATCTAGCACCTGACCTTTCTATTGTAATTACTTCTTCTCTCGGAGCGGCATTTTCAATAGCTGTAATGAAAACCTGAATAGGATTTTCTTTAGTTCTTTTTTCCAAAGTTTCAAAAACTTCAACAATAATACTCGCAATACTACTTGCTTTTCCAGTATTATGGCCGGATGAAATTTTATGTTTCTTTCCTTTATGACCACAAACCTGAAGTCTATTCATAAATCTCTCAATAATATTTACTTTTGTTTTGTAAAATGCTGAATTATGATGATATCCATTAGATCTTGGAACAATCACAGGTTTTAGATTTATATAACTTATAAGACCCGCATCTGAAACAGCAACTCCTGAAAAAGACCATTTATCAAATAATTTAATATCTGCCATTTTACTTTCTCGCCCTCTCAATCTTTCCTTTAATTAATGCATCCAAAGACTGTCCATTAACCTGAATAACTTTCCACCTAACACCCGGAATATCTCCTTTGGATTTTCCTTTAATACCACCAATTCCTTCAACTAAAACTTCATCGTGCTCATTGATAAATTTAATAGCATTGTAACCTGCTGCAAAAGCAGTTATTGATTTTCCGTTTTTTGAAAGTTGTACCACAACACATTTTCTAAGTGCTGAGTTTGGCTGTTTTGCTTCCCTTTGAGTTTTTTCAAGAACAATACCCTTAGCCTGATTTGCATTTTCAAGAGGGTCGTATTTTGCCTTTTTCAAAAGATCAACTCTTTTAATCTTAAATCTATTTCTTTTGTCTATAAGCTTTTTTGCAGCATACATTCCATTAGTTTTTCTTCCCATTCTTTATGCCCTCACACATACCATTGAAATCAAAAATGGTTTTGCCAATTTTTGTGATAATTCACCATTATCCAAATCAAGTTCAATTACGTCAACATTTGCAATTTTAGCATAATGCTTAACTTTTTTCAAAGTTATTTCATCACAATTTGAAGCAGCATAAACTTTTTTTGCCACGCCTTTTTTAAATGCCTTTTCAGTAACACGGCTACCTAAGATAATTTTTCCTTCCTTAGCATAAGACAATAATTCAACAACATTTTTATCTTCTACTTTTTTATCCTTGGACCTTTTTTGAAAAGATTTGGTAAAACCCTTAATCTCATTTGCAGGGGTTACCTCTTCAAGATACATTTCAGCAACTTTATCCATTTTTTATTTTATATTTGAAGAAGAAAGAATAAGTAAAAACCTCTTATGTAAAAAAGAGCATACTCCACAGCAAAACTGCTTCTCATCTCTTTCTCCTTTAAAAAAAGTAGTCTAAAATCATTTATAAAAGTATTGCTTTTTTATATTTAAAGATAAATAAAAATTTTGATTGAACTTCCCAAAGATTCACATGGAAAAGAGTTTCGCTAAAAAAAGCTCAAGCCCTTGACTAGTTCACAGACCTCTTAACAGCAACCTTAGGAACACCAGTTCCAACATACACCATCCAATTGAACTTCCCAAAGATTCACATGGAAAAGAGTTTCGCTAAAAAAGCTCAAGCCCTTGACTAGTTTTCAGATTTCTTAACAGAAACCTTAGGAACACCAGTTCCAACATACACCATCTGGTTTGTCATTACATTTTCTGTAATTGATGTTAGTACGTTTTCTTCGTTGATTAAAGCTCCACCTGAAATATGTTTTAATGGAGTTTCAAATGATGCTCTTGTGAGTACATTTAACTTATCTGCAACAATACCATATCTAGTCATACCTCTTGGTTCTCCAGTATAGGTCATAACATCAGCAATTAAAAGAACATGTCTCTCGTTAATTGAAAGTCCTTGAGATTTTACAACTTCCATAATTTCTCTTATAACTGTCTGTCTTGCAGCTTCAACACCATATGAATTATACATCTCAGTTATATCATTACAATATACTCTTGAAATGTCAATTTCAGATATATTTGCTATTTGTTTTAGTGCTATTCCTTTAGTTACAATTACAAATTCGTCATTTTCTTTTATCAATGAAACATCTCTTATTCCTTTGATACCAAAAACAATTGAACTAAGTGCGAATTCTTTCATACCCATAAGATCTTTAAGTCCATCGTTTGACCCGCCAGTTATAACTATTGTTTTTCCATCAAATTCTGAAGATTTTCTTATTTTCTTATCTAAATTTCCAATTAGAGCTTCAGGGTCAACTCCAACTTTCTTAAACTCTTTTAAATCAAGGTCAATAACAACTTTCTTTTCTTCAACATCAATATCGACTTTTTTAACAAAATCAAAAAGCTTTGTTTCTCTAATTTTACTTGAAACCAATTTAACTTTGTCTTCAGATAATTGTTCTTTAAGATATAATTTCATCATTGGCATTTCAAGTGTTTTTTTTATATCTAAAATCTCAATTAGTCTTGGCAAACCTTCAACGGATTGAGTTGCAACACCTGCAAAGTGAAATGTGTTTAATGTCATTTGTGTAGATGGCTCTCCAACGGATTGAGCAGTGATCACACCTATAGCTTCATTTGGAGTAATAAGAGAGTTCTCATACTCTTCTACAACATTATTTAAAATTTTCTTAAGGTCTGAATCAGAAGTCTTAGGAGGTAGTATAGAATCTAATTCTATAAGAATATATGTTGGGAAATCAGGATTTTTTTCCATAAAATCATTTAGGATTTTATATTTTGATTTAAAAACAATTTCTTCTACTTTATTTTCAATTATTACTTCCTTTTTTTCCTTTTTCACTTTTTCTTTTTTTGTTGCCATTTTTATAATTTACCTCCCAGAGTATTTTCCACTATAGATTTAACATCAAAATGCCCACTCACTGTTTTTGCTACATCAACACCATCATCACCATATTTAAATTGAATTACAACTCCTGCTTCATTTCTTACACTCCTATCATCAAAAATCATCAAATCAAGCATTGAAGTTGCCATTCTTCTATATAAATATCCTGTTTTTGGAGTCCTAAGAGCCGTATCCATCAGACCATCTCTTCCAGTTATTGAACCAAAAAATACTTCATAAGGTTCAAGTCCTTTTCTAAGAGAGTTTTTAATATAGCCTCTTGCTTCTGGAGTAATATCCCCTTTTTTGAAGCAAGAAAGAGTCCTTTGAGAATATCCCCTATTAATTCTCTGACCTCTTAAAGATTGTTGCCCAACTCCAGCATGCATCTGAACAATTGATAGAATTTTACCCATAGCTCCTGAATCTGCCATTAGCATAGTTCCGCTGTTATGGTCAAGTTCTTCTTTTACAATTTTCATTGCTTCATCTCTAATTGAATTTAACAATTGAAGAACTTTAAACTCTAAAGTCTGTTCCAAAGTAAAACCAGTAACTCTCTCTAATTCGCCTAATTTGTAAGCTTCAATTACTTTATCAATTTGAGTAAAAACTTTATCATTTATCGAATCAATTTCTTTTTTTACTTTTTCAGGAATATCAAAATCACCCATACTAATTGTAAACCCTCTTTTTTTCAATACTTGAAGGCCTAGGTTTGACATATATCCAACAGTTTTAAGAACTAAATCTGGACCATAATTTTTATGAAGATGTCTTAATAAAGTTCCACCTCCATCTCCAACTGTTTTCTTATCAATAACTCCTTCAATTAATTTACCATTAGATATTTTTACAACACCAAACTTACTCTCTCCAATAAAATTTAAATCATCAGGAAGAATTATTGAAAAAATCTCTTTCCCAGATACCTTACCTTTAAAATTTATTTTTTCAACTTCTCTAAATCCTACTGAGAACAGTAATTGAATCGCATCATCTTTTTCATATTCTAAAAAGTTTGTAAGAACATAAAGTCCTGTAATAGCATCTTGAACACAACCAATAACAGCGTCACCTGAGGCAGGAGAAATCAATTGATGCTTTACATCCATTAATCTTTCAACTTCTTGTCTTGCCTCAAGAGTTTGAGCCGCATGAAGGTTCATCTCATCACCGTCGAAATCAGCATTATATGGCTTACATACTCCTGGATTAATAGCGAATGTTTTAATTGGAAGAACTTTTACAATATGGCCCATCATTGATAGTTTGTGAAGAGATGGTTGTCTATTAAAAACAATTGAATCTCCATCAAGAAGGTGTCTTTCTACTTCATAACCAGGTTCAATTTCTTCTAACAATACATCAATAATATCTAAACTAATGCTTTTTCTACTTCCTGACTTTGTTTTCAAATAATTAGCTCCAGGATATTTTAAAGGACCATTTCTAACTAAATCCTTCAAATATTCAATATTTTCTTCAGTAACTGGTTCTGGAATTGTAAGTTTCATAGCAACTGAAAGTGGAACTCCAACTTCGTTCAATTTTAGTCTTGGGTCTGGAGAGATAACTGTTCTTGCTGAGTAATTCACTCTTTTACCAATAAGATTATTTCTTATAATTCCTTTCTTTCCTTTTATTCTTTCTGAAATTGATTTTAGTGTATCTCCATTTCTATGCCTTGCTGGAGGAAGTCCGGGGATAGTATTATCAAAATATGTTGAGATATGGTATTGTAATAAATCCCACACATCTTCAATAATTGCCTCAGGAACTCCTACTAAAAGATGTTCATGAAGTCTCTGATTAGTTCTTACAATATCTGTTAATTTGTGTGTCAAATCATCTTCAGACCTTTGTCCACTTTGAAGTGTGATTGTTGATCTCATTGAAACTGGAGGTATTGGGAGAACTGTAAGCAAAAGCCATTCCGGTCTTATACCAACAATATTTAAGAGAGGTAAATCTTCTTGAGCAATATTTTCAAATCTAAACCTTATTTCAGTTGTAAGTAATCTTTTCTTCTCTCCTTGCATAAAAACAAATACAGAAGACTTATCTAATTTTATATCTTCTTGTTTTGCAGAACAGTGTGGACAGGTCTTAATTTTATACAAACTAGACATAAATCTTGAATGGTATTTCAAAAATTTTTCAGCACCCATTTCTTTTCTAAGTCTTCCAAATTCTTCTATGGTCTCTTTAATTTTATCTTCAGGATGTAAAACTCTAAAACATTCTTGACATGTAGATTTAAGTATTGAACTTATAGTATCAACAAATAAAACATTAAGTATTGGTCTTGCAAGTTCTAAATGACCAAAGTGCCCTTCACAATTTTTATAACTCTGACTACAAGTTTTACATGAAAAACCAGGTTCAATTACACCCATTCTCATATCCATAAGACCGCCTTCAACTGGAAAACCGTACTTGTCATAAATCTCAGGAGTAATTACTTTAACAACACTGTTTTTTATAATCTCTTTTGGAGACACAACTGAATATGTTATCTTATCTATTCTTTTTGTTATATTATGTTTTGATATCATTTTTTACCTCACTCGAAAAACCTGTCTTTTGTTGAAAACTTAGGATTAACTCCCATAGACCTCAATTCATTTACTAATAACTTAAATGCATATGCCAATTCAACTTCATCAAATTTGCTTTCGCCACAGACTGGGCACTTGCTTTTATATCTAAATAAGTAAGGGTCTGCCAAATAACCACAACTTGTACATACCAGAGCTGTAGTTTGATCTGATGAAAATCTCTCTTTAAGAAGCATTGCTGCACCATGAGAAATTAATGCATCCTTCTCCATTTCTCCTAATTTCAAACCACCTCCTCTAATTCTTCCTTCTGCAGGTTGACGAGTAAGAAGTTGGACTGGACCTGTACCTCTTGCTTGAATTTTATTATCAACTTGGTGTTTTAATCTCAAATAATATAGCGAACCAACATAAATCTTAGCTTGCATTTTTTTACCAG
>SKGP01000083.1 GCA_007117405.1 Candidatus Woesearchaeota archaeon
TATTAAATAGAGCTGTTGTTATAATTCGAAATGTTTATTAATAGTTTAATTTTGGAGATATTATGGAAAAGCCTTATTTTAGAGTAAAAAAATTAAAAGAAGCGGCAATTTTGCCTTCAAAAAGAGATGAGGATGCGGGTTATGACTTATATGGAGTTGTTGAAGAAAATTTTATATTATTAAAACCTGGAGATATTAGAATGTTTTCAACAGGAATATCTATTGAAATTCCAAAGGATTGGGTTTTTTATGTGGCTGAAAGAGGGAGTACTGGTTCAAAGGGAATTGCTAGAAGATGTGGGGTTGTTGATTCAGGTTATAGGGGAGAGATATTTGTTCCTTTAAACAATACATCAAATAAGCCAATTCTTTTTTATAGAGAAGATAATGAGTTTATGGATGAATTTTTAAAGGAGAATAGTTTGGAAAGAACCGAAATAACTTTATATCCTATTTCAAAAGCAATAACACAAGGAATGCTTTTATACTGTCCTCATGTTGAAGTTGAAGAGGTTGATGAGCTTCAAGATAGTATTAGAGGAGAAAATGCTCTTGGGAGTTCAGGGAAATAATAAACTTAGGATTTATCTTTGAATATTTCTTTATTTAATAGCTTGGTTTGTCAATTTTAAAGTCATTTGGTTTTACATAACTTAGAAGTACCCTTAAGTTTGTCATAAATGTTTCAATTTCTTCTAGTTTTTCAATTACTCTTTCATTTATTTGGGTGTTTTCAAGCATTTCTGGATTTAATTCTGAGTTAATTGGAGATTGATTGTGGGTTTCTGTAATTCCTTTTAGTTCTTCAAGTGTTGTATTTAGAGTCTCTATAAGTTCAATAAGATTTACTATCATATTTTCAAGTTTTTTGTCAAGTTTTTCAGTTCTGTCTAATACATTTTCTAATGTGCTTCGATTTATTTCTTTTATTTCTAGTAAATTTGAGATTATAACTTCTCTTTCTTTTTTTGATTCATCTTTTAGAGTTTCAGTCATAATTTTTAAGTATTTACCAAATTCTGAGGCGTTACTTTCAGAAAAGATATTTGTTCTATTGTTTAGTTCCTCTTCAAGTTCCTTTTTTTCTTTTTTTAATCTTTCAAGTTGTTCTTTAGAAACTAATACAAAGTCTTCATCCATAAAGTATTTAAATGTCTTTGAAATAAATTACTTTATAACTACTTAAAGTTAAAACAGATTAAAAATGGTACTAAGTTGGTTTTTTTTATTATTTGGAATTAGTGGAGTTATTGCAATTGCCCTTAATTATATATTGGAGGCAACTAATAAGTTAGGGAAAGATCATAAACTTTTTTCAATTGTAAATTTTTATGGTTCTTTTGCCTTGCTTTCTTATTCTATATATAATGAAGTTTGGCTCTTTGCTGTTTTAAATGGTTTTTTAGTGGCTGTTGGTATTTACGGTCTTTTGAAAGTTTATGGTAAAGTTTCTTAGTTCAAGAAATTTTATAAATGAGTTGTTCTTTTCTTTTTTTAGGCATTATAGTTTTACTTGACTTAATGCCATTATCCTTTTAAAAAAGGTTGCTTATAATATAAGAAAAATGGCACTAGAAAAAATAGAAGTATTGATTGAGGGTGGAAAAGCAACAGCAGCTCCTCCCCTTGGCCCGGCACTTGGTCCTTTAAAAGTAAATATTGGACAAGTTGTTGCGGATATTAACAAGAAAACAGCAGATTTTAAGGGAATGAAAGTTCCTGTAAAAGTAATTGTAGATAAGGATACTAAGGAGTATACAATTGAAATTGGAACTCCTCCTGCATCACAACTTATAAAATCTGAGATAAATATTTCAAAAGGTTCTGGTACACCAGATAAAACAGTTGTTGGAAATATGACTGTAGACCAAATAAAAAAGGTTGCAAGAATGAAATTTGATTCTCTTTTAGCAAATGATCTTAAGGCTGCAGTTAGAGAAATAGCTGGAACATGTTATTCTCTTGGTGTTACTGTTGATTCAAAACCGGCAAGAGAATTTATTGCTGATGTTAAAGCTGGAAAATATGATTCAGTATTAAATGAGGAAATTTAAAATGGCAAAATCAAAAACAAAAGCAAAGTCAACAAAACCTTCTGAAAAATGGAAGCTTGTAGGTAAAAGAAAAGCATGTCCTAAATGTGGGCCTGGAGTTTATCTTGGAGAACATAAAAACCCGGCAAGATTTGTTTGTGGAAAGTGTGGCTACACTGAGTTTATCAAATAAATTTTTTTCTTTTTAGAATATATATTTTTTAATGTTATTATTTTACAAAAATTATAGAAAAATAAATATTTATTTTATGGGAGAAGCCCCAAAATACCTATGATTATTGCTATAATTCCAACAACTACTTGGATTGAACCAAGAACTTTTGTTATTTTAGCAAAACCAGGAATTGTTTCTAAAATACCTGCTGCAAGTATTATACCTCCGATAATTAATGTTAAACTATGAAGCAAAGAACTCCACAACCAAATACCAACTATGATTGCAATTATACCTATAACTCCTTGGAATGAACCAAGCCATTTTGCAACTTTTTCAAGGTGTTTTCCAACTCCTGGAAGTAAACCTATTACACCTGACAAAAGCACAAGTCCTACTACAATGTCTAATATTGGAATTAGTACCATGCGTTATTATATATGTTTTTTGGATTTATAAATATAACTTTATATTTATTTATTTATTTTAAAGTAAAGTTTATAATCTAATTAGTATTACTTACGAGTAGTGTTTGATTAAATAATAATGATTATGGAAAGCAAAGATTTTGAAATTGAATTGAAACATTATAGGAAAAAACTTGAGAATATACTTTTAGACGATGAGTTATTTTTAATAAAAGAAAAAAATTGGAATTTATTAAGCAAACTTGCCGAAAAATATACTAATATGGTTAAATTACAGGAAGGAAAGGAAAGCGATGATTCTATTTTAATTAGAGATTATATTGTTCTTTCAGTTCAAAGATATATCTATTCAATCTCTGATGAACTCTTGGATGAAAGTAAGTTGTCTGTAATAAAAGTTGCTGATGTTACTAGAAGAATTTCATTGGCGGGGGCAAAGTATGGAACATCAATTGAAGATTTATTGATGGAAAGTAATGTAATATTATTAAAAGAACTTAAAAACTATAATTCTGAATATTCTTTAACCACATTTATTTATAATAAATTAATAGGCGAACTTCCAATTAGAATAAATAATGAAAGAGGTCTTATTAGAATACCTAGAGATGTTTTTGAAAAATTTAACAAGGAATATTATAGTATGAATAAAAAAGAATTTATTTCTCATGTTTCAAAAAATTTAGAACAGACAAGACAATATTTAGAAAATAAGTCTCCTATTGAGATAGCTTCTGCAATTTATTTTTCTTTAAGTGGCAATTATAAGCAGCTTGATGAAGATATTGATTTTAAAAGAGATACTGAAAAGTTAGGAGTATGGAGTGGTTTTAATTTTTATGAAACTCTGTCAGAACTTGGCTTTGAAGAAAATTATGATGATATGAATTTAAAAGCAGACATTAATGATGTGTTGAATAGTTTATCTCCTTTAGAAAAAGATATTATATTAAAAAGATATGGGATTGAAGATGATAATGAAATGCAGTTTAGAGAAATTGCAAGAGATATGTCTGTTCCTAAAAGTAGAATTGAGAAGATTTACAATACAGGAATTAGAAAATTAAGGCATCCCTCAAAATCAGATGTGCTTTTAGATTATTATAATAATTGAATAATAAATTAGGTGTGAATTTAGAATAACATAAATCCCATTATGATAAGTTTAATAAAAGCTGAAATACTTATATGTATATTATGGAAGAGTATGACTTAATAATTGTTGGTGGAGGATGTGCTGGATATCCTGCTGCTGTTTATGCTTCAAGGTTTAATCTTAAAACATTAGTTATTGCAAAAGAAAAGGGTGGTCTTATTACTACAACACATCTTGTTGAAAATTATCCTGGATTTGTTTCACTTTCAGGCCAAGAACTTGCAGATAATTTGGAAGCTCATGTTAAAGCTAATAATGTGCCTATAGAAAATGATATCGTGAAATCAATTGAAAAAGAAGGAAAATATTTTATTGTTAAAACAGATTTGCTTGAAAAGGAGTATAAAACAAAAACTGTTATTTTAGCAACAGGAACAAAACACAGACATTTAGATGCTCCTGGTGAAAAAGAGTTTTCTGGGAAAGGAGTCTCTTATTGTGCAACTTGTGATGGAATGTTTTTTAGAAACAAAGTTGTTGGTATAGTAGGAGGTTCGGATAGTGCTGCAAAAGAAGCTATGGTTTTGGCCCAAAATTCTTCAAAAGTATATATGTTTATTAGAACATATTTAAAAGCAGAACCAATTAATGCAGATAGAATTAGACAAAATCCAAAAATTGAAATTATAGAAGGAGTTCAGGTTAAAGAGATTTGTGGTGATAATTTAGTAACTCATGTTGTTTTAGATAACGGAAAAAAGGTTGATTTGTCAGGTGTTTTTATAGCAATTGGTATGCTTCCTCAAAATGATTTGGCAAATTCTCTTGGTGTTGAACTTGATAAAAAAGGAGAAGTTGTTATTGACAGACTTTCGAGAACAAATGTTGAGGGTGTGTTTGCTGCTGGAGATAATACAAATTCAGAGTGGAAACAGGGTATTGTTGCTTCTGCAGAGGGTTCTGTTGCTGCATATTCCGCATATGAACATATCCAAAGAAATTTTTAACTTTTTTAATTATACATCACTATACAGCATATTTATAAAAGATTTTTTGTTTTCTATTTGTAGGTGCAAAAATTGCAGTACCTAAAAACTATACAAAATGGCTATAAAAGTTGTTATAGGAACAAAGTCTGGAAAGTCATATCAAAAAGAACTTTCAGCAGACGAATCTGAGGCTCTTTACGGAAGAGTACTCGGGGAAGAACTTAATGGAGAGACATTAGGTTTTTCCGGAGTGAAATTTTTAATTTCTGGAGGAAGTGATTCTGAAGGATTTCCAATGAGAAAAGATCTCCCGGGTACTAGAAGAAAGAGAGTTTTAATTACAAAAGGCTTAGGCTTTAAAGGTAAATTAAGGGGAAAGAGACACAATGGTCTTAGATTGAAAAAATCAATTGCTGGTAACACTGTTTATGAAAAAACTCACCAACTTAATTTGAAAGTTATTTCAGGGGATAAAGTTATAGAAAAAGCTTTTGCTCCTGCAGAACCTGAAGCTGCTCCAGCTCAGGAGTAATTTTTTTATTTTTAAATGAAACTTGCTATTTTATTTTCTGGGGGAAAAGATTCTAATTTTGCTTTAAATTTTGCATATGAGAAAGGCCATGAAATAAGTTGTTTAATTTCTATGATTTCAAAAAACAGTGAAAGTTATATGTTTCAATCAAATGGTTTGAATTTTACAAAAATTCAGGCTGAGTGTTTGGAAATTCCAATTATCCTTAAAGAAACGAGTGGAGAAAAGGAGAAAGAACTTTTGGATTTGAAAGAAGCAATATATGTGGCAATTAAAAAACATCATATTGGAGGAGTTGTTACGGGTGCGATTAGATCAGTTTATCAGGCAAGTAGAGTTCAAAAAATATGTAATGAACTGGGAATTTGGTGCTATAATCCTCTCTGGCAGATAGAAGAAGATTATTATTTGTCTAGACTTTTAAAATTAGAATTTGGTGTTAGAATAATTTCAATTGCAGCATATCCTTTGGATAAAAATTTCTTAGGGAAAAAAATTGATTTGGAAATGTCTAGAAAATTATCAAATTTAGCTTTTAGATACAAAATATCTGCAGTTGGAGAGGGTGGAGAGATTGAAACTTTTGTTTGTGATGGGCCGCTTTATAAAAAGAGAATAAATGTAGTTGAAAGTGAGATTATTATGGATGGTGAAAATTGCGGACACGAGAAAATAATACGTGTGGAGCTTGAAAGCAAATGAGAGTTTTAATCATAGATTTATGTTTTGAAAAAGATAGTTTACATTATGAAGAGTTTGTAAGACCAGTTATTGATATAATTAAATCGGAAAATATAGATATTAGAGTAATTCATAGAAAGGAAATTAACTCTGAAGTGTTATTCTGGTCTGAAAAAGTAATTCTTTGCGGGACAGCATTAAAGGATGATTTTTATCTTGAAAATATTGAAGATTTTAGCTGGATTGAAAGCTATGAAAAGCCAATTCTTGGAATATGTGCAGGTGGGCAGTTAATAGCTAAGATATTTGGAAGCAAAATAAATTTAGGAACAGAAATTGGTATGTTTAAAATAGAGAAAGTAAAAGATGATTTATTAATTGAAAATGTTGATATTAGTGAGGTATACCTACTTCATAACAATTATTTTGAAAATCCAAAAGGGTTTGAAGTTTTATGTAAGAATATTTATCCTCAATTAATAAAAAAAAAGAGTATATATTGTTGTCTTTTTCATCCAGAGGTAAGAAATAAGAAACTAATCACAAATTTTGTTTTGAATATAAATTGAATTTTAAGTTATTTCTCATTAGTTTTATAAAGTAATATTTTGTATTATATTATATGGCAGAAAATACAATCTTTATGAAAATAATTAAGAGAGAGATACCCGCAAGCATAGTATATGAAGACGAGAAGAGCTTGGCATTTTTAGATATAAATCCTTTTTCAAAAGGCCACACTCTTGTTATACCTAAAAAAGCTTATGAAAGGATTACAGATATGCCTGAAAAAGAGTATCTTGATTTACAGAAATCAGTTTTAAAAGTTGCAAATAATATGAAAAAAGTTATGAAATGCAATGTTGGAACTTTAGTTTTTGGAGAGGAAGTTCCTCATGTTCATATTCATGTTTTTCCAATAAAAGGATATATTGCTGTGTTTAATTTTTCTAAAACAGAGAAGTATTTGGAAAATGAATCACAAATATATTTAAATAGGTTAAAATTCAAATAAGTATTAAGGTGATTTAAATGGTTGATTTTTGTTCGTCCTGCGGGACTATAATAATTGGAAAAAAAGGTGAAAATGTGAAATGTCCTGGTTGCGGGGCTGAACAGAAAGCGAAAACTACAATGGCTTTTTCTGAAAAAGTTGAAAAAAAAAAAGAACTTGAAATTATAGATTCTGATAAATCTTCAGAAGTTCATCCAACAACTCCAGTTGAGTGCCCAAAATGTGGTAATATGGAAGCTTATTATTGGACAAAACAGACAAGAGCTGGAGATGAGCCTGAAACTCAATTTTTTAAGTGCACCGCATGTAGACATCAGTGGAGAGAATATAGGTAATTTTATTTTTGAAATTTGAAAAAAAATTTATTTTTCTTTTTTATCTTTTTTTTCAGTAGCTTCAGTATCAACTACTCCATCATCATTTTTCTTGCTTGACTTTTTTGAAGGTTTTTCTTCTTGAGTTTGCTGTGCTTCTTGAGCTTGTTTTGTGTACATTTCAGTGAAAATTTCTTGAGCTTTTTTATTAATCTCGTCCATTTTTCCTTTTATTTTTTCAACATCTCTTTTTTCAGCTTTAAGAAGTTCTTCAAGTTCTTTAATCTCTTCCATTACTGGAGAAACTTTTGCTTGGTCAACTTTATCTTTGTTTTCTTCAAATGTTTTTTTAGTTTGATATACTAATTGTTCTGCATGATTTACAGTTTCTATCTCTTCTTTTCTTTTTTTATCTTCTTCAGCATATTTTTCAGCATCTTCTTGCATCTTTTTTATATCTTCTTCAGATAAGTTTGATGATGCTACAATTTTAATTGATTGTTCTTTTCCAGTTCCAAGGTCTTTTGCTGTTACATGAACAATTCCATTTGCATCTATATCAAAAGTTACTTCAATTTGAGGCACTCCTCTTGGCGCAGGAGGGATTCCTTCTAAATTGAATGAACCAAGTAATTTATTATCATTGAACATTGCCCTTTCACCTTGAGCAACTCTTATAGTTACAGCTGATTGGTTATCATCGGCAGTTGAGTAAACCTGTGATTTTTTAGTTGGAATTGTAGTGTTTTTCTCAATCATTTTTGTGAGAACTCCACCTAGTGTTTCAATTCCAAGGGAAAGAGGAGTTACATCTAGAAGTAGAATATCTTTTACTTCTCCTGCAAGAACACCTCCTTGTATTGCAGCCCCAATTGCAACAGCTTCATCTGGGTTTACTGATTTATCTGGGTCTTTTCCTGAAATACTTTTTACAAGGTCTTGTACAGAAGGAATTCTTGTGGAACCACCAACAAGGATTACTTTATCAATTTCTGAAATTTTTAATCCAGAATCTTTAATTGCCTGCTCTGTTGGTTTTTTTAATTTTTCAAGTATACCAGAAATTAATTCGTTAAATTTAGATCTTGTTATTTTCATTTCAAGGTGTTTTGGGCCTGAAGCGTCAGCAGTAATAAATGGTTCTGAAATTTCAGTTTCTAGTTTTGATGATAATTCTATTTTTGCTTTTTCAGCTGCACTTTTAAGTCTTTGATTTGCTTGTGCATCTAATCTTAAATCAATTCCATTTTCTTTTTTGAAATTATCTGCAATATAGTCGATTAATATTTGGTCTATATTGTCTCCACCTAAGTGATTGTCTCCTGCTGTTGCTTTAACTTCAAATACTCCATCATCAAGTTCAAGAATTGATACATCAAAAGTACCTCCTCCAAAGTCGAAGACAAGAACAGTTTGTGCTTTATCTTTGTCAATTCCATATGCAAGTGCTGCCGCAGTTGGTTCGTTAATTATCCTTTCAACTTCAAATCCAGCAATTTTTCCTGCATCTTTTGTTGCTTGCCTTTGAGCATCTGTAAAATAAGCCGGAACAGTAATAACTGCTTTTTTAATTTCATGGCCTACATAACTTTCAGCATCTTTTTTAAGTTTTCCAAGAGTCATAGCAGATATTTCTTGCGGTGTGTAGTCTTTCCCATGAATATTCACTTTAAAATCTTCACCCATGTGAGTTTTGATAGACCTTACTGTTTCTTTAGGTCTTACAATTGCTTGCTTTTTTGCTGGTTCTCCAACAATCCTTTCACCAGAGGAGTTTATGTGTACTACAGACGGAGTTGTTCTTGCTCCTTCAGAATTCGGTATTACTACCGCATTTCCACCTTCAATAATAGAAATACAACTATTAGTTGTACCAAGGTCAATTCCTAAAACTTTTTCTTTTGCCATTTTTCTGATTCTTTTTTATTTTTTATTCAAGGAAAAAGTACCGAAGAAATCTTTAAAATTTCTGACCGCACTTTTTCTTTTGCCATTTTTTATGTTTATTTTTCCTTTAACCGAATTTTATTTTATTTTATTCGTTTTTGTTAAAAATAGATAAGATTTTTTTATTTATAAATATTTCGAAATTTTATCAAAACAAGTGTTTAGTATTTAAAAATAAGCTTTTGATAAAAAATAAGTTAAGTTATTATTTTATGTTGTTTATTGTTTTATTTCAATCGAGTCTGATACTCCCATGTCCATGTCTTGAGAAACTACTTCTATGTCATCATAATAATATGGGCTTCTGTAATATGTATGTTCTTTATATGGTAATTGGATATGCGTTATTTTATCAACTGAATTCATATCATTTATTTTTATCATTTTATCTGAAATTGTATATAGGTAGTCATCAATATATAGAGATCTTTTTATGTCATAATCTGATTGCCATCTATTTGAATTTTTGTCTTCCCAATGAGTTATTTTCCCCCTAAGTTCAAAACCATTTTTATCAACATCTAACACATAGGCTCCTTGCCATACTTTGTTTCTATAGTATCCGAATCTATCATATTCATAGTTATCTTCAACTTCATATACTGGAATCACCATTAAGTTTCTTTCTTTGTCAAAAAGCATTGCTTTATGATCGTTTTCAACTAATGAATATGAACCTTGTCCGCCAATGTAGAAAACATCAGACTCTATTGGGTTTGAAAAATCAGTAACATCAAACATTGATATCTTTAATCCTTTCATTATAAATCCGCCTCCTTGTCTTTCCTGAGTGTCTTTTCCAATTCCAATAATATGATTTTCATCGTATGGATGTAAATAATTTGAAAAACCAGGTATTTTAAGTTCTCCTAGAATCTCAGGATTTTGAGGGTCTTTAAGGTCAATTACAAAAAATGGGTCTACATCCCTAAATGTTACCATATAAAGTCTATCCCCCATAAACCTTGTTGAAAAAATTCTCTCATCTGGAGCTATTTTTTCAATTTTTCCTAAAAGGTTCATATTTGAATCTAAAGTATAAACATTACTGTATTCAATCCTTCCATTTCTAGTCCATACTGAAAAAGTGGTTGCAACTCTTAAATTGTCTTTATATTCATCCATTGAGAATTGATTTAAAAGATATCCTTTCACTTCTCCTTGCGATTTATATTCTATTTCTCCGTTATTTATTGATATTTTATGTATTATAGTTTTACTATTTTCTTCATGAATTTTTGTTTCAAATTCAATAATAGATTTTTCTATTTTTTCTAGAAGTTCTCTTTTTTCTCTTTCAGACATAGAGTTGTACATTTCTTCAATTACTTTTGATATATCTTTCCATTCTGCGTCATTTCCAAGTTGATTTATTTTATTTCTAACATCCCTCGGCAATTCAGGTAAAATTGCTTCATAAAATTTCTTTCTTTGAATGTCTTCTCTATAAAATATATAATTATTTTGTCTATTTGCGATATAAATGTTATTTTGTGAAACATAAATTGTATCTGAATGTCCAAGCATAAATGATTGAACATTTATTTGTGGTTGTTCTTCATTTATATTTATTGATGCAATAGTATTAAAATTATATGAAAAATCATCAAAATCAAAATAATATATATCTGGCATTATTCTTGTATTGCCTACAGTTGCAAAAGGCCTTGGGATTCCTATCCAAGAGTAAGCATATTCATTTGATATAATATATACATTTTCACCAATCATTCTAGACTGTGAATATGAACCACTAACAGTGTAGTTTTGAATAAGTTTTGGTTTTTCTCTATCTTTCACATCAAATACTTCTATTAATGTTTGCGGCCTGTATACTGGCCTTGGTTCAATTGAGTATTTTGGAATTTCATATGTTTTTGAATTTATAGTTGAAACTATAGCTAGTCTATCATTGTTTAACAATAAATTATGACTTCTTCCCAAAATGTCTTTTTCAAACATAATTTTAGATTCGGATGGTGGGTATGCTTTCATTATGTAAAATTTATTTTTACCAATTCCATAAATATATTCACCATCATTTTTAATTATATCTCCTTCATCAACTCCTTCAACTTGAATATTTGTTTGTGAGTAATCTGCCCCACTTGAAGGCATTGGAGCTGACTGGATAGAGTCTGAGGCAGTTCTTACCATTGAAGATGATTCCATTACTAAATTTCCTGCCATCATATCCATAGTTTCAAAGCTATCCATATTTTGTGTTAATCTAGTTCGAAGAAATTGAGTCATTTCTTCATCTGATTCAAATTTTTTCATGCTTGAGCCTATAGATTCTCCAATATTGTTATTTGGACATACAAATTCACAGTCTGGCCCAGACCTTCCAACCCAACTTCCATCTGGACATTGCATAGCATCGGCTGTACAGGCTATTTGTTGATTTTCAGTACAACCTGCAATAATTATTAAAAAAACTGCTGCAAAAATCAGTAGAATTTTTCCTTTCACTTCTTTTATTGTGTTCATAATAGAATTATATTATATTTCCTTATTTATATATATATTTTAACCTTCAAGTTAATTTGAAGTTATATTTATTATTTTCTTTTTATGTATAAATATAAAATTATAGATACTATTGCTATAGTAGAACCAATTAAAAAAAATATTGTTGGTTCGGATATAAGATATGTTTGTGTTTGACTTGAAACTGTATCATATGAATAATCCTCCGTAGCTCTCATTGGCATAATTTCAGAACTTTCAGACAAGACCATTCCATTATAATTAATCTGAGTAAATCTTTTGTATATTTCAATGAGAAATGCTCCTATTATTGCTATGGAAAATGTAGGAATAATTTTTTTTATTATGTCTAGTAGTCCTTCTTTTTCTTCTTTTGGTGCTATAATTATGTATTTATTTGCAAGGGTGTAATGTCTAACTTCTTTTCCTTTTTCAGAATAATGATAATCTTTCCAATCTACTAATTTTGCATCTAATAACTGCTGTATATTGTAGTGTACAGTAGAGATTGGTAATTTTAATTCTTTTGCGATTTGAGATTCTGTTGCAGATTTTTCTGAGAGGTATTCTAAAATTTTTTTTGATGAGTCATTATTTACAATATTTGCAATTTTCTTTGTTTTTTCGTCATCTAAAGACAAAAGCAGGAATTTTTTTTTTGACATATTTAAAATATATTAGTCTTCTTTAATTATATGCTTTTCTATTATTTTAAATTGAGTTGAAGCTATATATTCTTTCCATCTAATAATTTGAAAGAAATTTTGAAAAGTCGCTAACCCATGCCTAAAGGCTCAGCTTCGCTGACATCTCACTTCGTTTGATGATGGGATTCCACTCGACTTTCAATCGAACACGCCAAAATTTCTAGCAAATCTGGTTCTCAATACACTGAGTCTCTCAATTCATTCCATATCTAAAGATATGGGATTTCTTGAGAACCAGATTTAA